>NZ_WKFA01000008.1:0-168314 GCF_021605325.1 Pseudomonas sp. PA-7-1E | reverse complement strand
CCGACAATGGTTTGTGCGTGGCCAGGCGCGAAGGTCGCAACCGCTGGGCGATGGGGGGATAAGGCAGGTTGGGGCCAGGGAGCTTGCTCCCGCGGGGGCGCGAAGCGCCCACTTTTTTTATTAAAAAAGAAGGGGCCTGCTACGCAGTCCAACGGGAGCAAGCTCCCTCGCCACAAATACCATCCGAACCGTTACATCAAGCCTCGCTGGCGATGCGCACAGGGCGCTCGCGAACGGCTGGCGCCTTGTCTTTTTCCGCATTCTCTAGACGCATGCAGCTTTCCAGGAACAAGTGCATGTAGTCGTAGCTCTTGCACACCGCCTGGCGCAACTCTTCCTGCAAGGCCTTGCTCGGGTTGGTCCCGGCCAGTGTGCAGATGATTTCCAGGGCTTCCCAAGGGTGGGCATCGTCGTATTGGGCGTGCATCTTCAGCCACTTCATCGCCCGCTTGCGATCTTCCTCAGGGAAGGCGGCAGCATACACACCGGTAGAGCAGACCACGGCGGACCACTCGCCCGTCGCCCCCTCGATCGCGTAGTTGGTGGCGGCAATCGCGACGATCAAAGCATCCGCCGAGCTGGTGTGCCAGCACCAATGACTCAGGGCGTGCAACTCGGGCGGCACCTCCTGCGCTTGAAGTTCTTCAAGGCTGACGCCGTGAGCCCGCGCCCAATTGACCCAATAGTCGGCATGGTTGAGCTCCACGCGAATGTTGCGCATCAGCCAACGGCGCGCCATATCCTCCCCAGGATGGCGGGCAAACTTGGTCTTGGTCAGGTTCTGCGCCATGTACAAGGCAAACTGTTCCACCACCGGCCAACCACCAATCAGGTAGTGGCGCATGGTCTTGGCGCTGAGGGCGTTGTCGCGCATGCGCTGGTACAGTTCGTGCTCGACAACCCGACGCTTGCTCTCGCTACAGTCCTGGATCAGTTGCTGCGCCCAGGCGGGGTAACTCGAGGCTTCCATAAGCGGGCCGGTTCTGTTGAATGTGTCGATCACTGTGGGGCTCCTTTTCAAGTGTGATTGTACAGACCAGCAAATGTTTCAGCGGAAAGTGCCGGGCGCCTTGAATAACAGAGGCTGCGGCCGCTCAGGTCGGCACTGCAGGCTATCAAAGGTAAACAATTGCGGGCGTTCAATCAGGTAGCCCTGAGCGTAATCCACACCTATCTCAAGTAAAGCCTGTTCGATCTGGGGTGTTTCAACAAACTCGGCAATCGTGCGCTTACCCATGACGTGGCCGATGTGGTTGATCACCTCGACCATGGCGCGGTTAATCGGGTCGTCCAGCATATCCTTTACGAAACTTCCATCGATCTTCAGGAAGTCTACAGGTAAATGTTTCAAATATGCGAATGAGGACATTCCGGCGCAAAAGTCATCCAGGGAAAAATGGCACCCTAACGCTTTGAGTTCATTAATAAATCGAATCGCACTGCCCAAATTGGCTATAGCGCTCGTTTCAGTTATTTCAAAACAAATCATTTCCGGTGGAATGCTGTAACTATCGAATTTCTGACGTAAAAAACCCAAAAAGTCATCATCGCCAATGGTGATGCCTGACAGATTAATCGCACACATGGCCATGGGTCGGCCCGGACGTTCATGCATGCAGCGGGCGATAATCTTGAATACGTTTTCCACTACCCAACGGTCCAGGGACGTCATCAAACCGTAGCGCTCGGCAGCCGGAATAAAACTGTTGGGTAAAATGATCCGCCCCGCTTCGTCATGCAGGCGCAGGAGAATTTCGATGTGCCCATTGCCAGCGTCGGTAGGGCCCAACGGCGCGATCTCCTGGGCGTAGAGGCAAAAGCGATCTTCCTCAAGGGCGATATGCAGCCGCTGTACCCAGGCCATCTCGCCAAACCGCAGGGACAATTCCGAGTCGTCGACGTGGTAGACCTGCACCCGGTTGCGCCCCTTTTCCTTGGCCATGTAGCACGCCATGTCGGCGGCGCGCAGGGAGGTTTCCAGGGTGGTCGGGGTTTGCGAGATATGCACCAGGCCGATGCTGACAGTGGTCATGAAGGGCCGCCCCTTCCACACGAAGTGCAAGCTTTGCACGGTATGGCGCAGGCTCTCGGCGATTTTTTCCGCCACCGGCGCCGGGCAGTTTTCCAGCAGGATGCCAAACTCGTCGCCGCCCAACCGAGCCAGGGTGTCGCCTTCGCGCAAGTCTGATTGCAATAGCGCGCAGATGTGACGCAACAATTCATCGCCTGCCGCGTGGCCACAGGTGTCATTGACCAGCTTGAACTGGTCGAGGTCGAGGAACATCAAGGCATGTCGCCCACTTTGCTGGCGCGCGACCTGTTGCAGCACCTGTTCAAGGCGGAACTCGAACTCGCGACGGTTGGCCAGGCCGGTCAAGGCGTCATGGGTGGCCTGCCAGGAAAGATTGGCGATGTACTGGCGTTCCTGGGTCATGTCGTGCAGCACCAGGACCGCACCGCTGATCTTGCCGGCGCTGCGGATCGGCGCGCCCACCAGGGTGACCGAGACCGTGCTGCCGTCCAGGCGCTGGATCAGCTTGGAATGCTCGCTGCCGCCGCTGAACTGGCCCTTGACGATGTGCTCAATCAGGGTGAATCCGTCGGGCTCGGCGTTTTCATTCAAAAGCTTGAACAACGCCGCCAGCGGCAGGCCCTGGGCCTGCTCCGAGCGCCAGTGGGTCAAGGCTTCAGCGGCAGGGTTCATATAGGCAATGGCCCCGTCGACATCGGTGGTAATCACCCCGTCGCCAATCGACTCCAATGTAATCTGCGCCCGCTCCTTCTCCGCTTGCAGCGCATCGGCAAAGGCATGACGCTGGGCCAGCAGCTTGTGGGTGCGCAGCAGCGCCAACACGATCAGGCCCAAGGCCGTCGCCAGGTTGGTGATCAACAACAGGCGCAGGATCATCCGCGAACCTTCGCCCAGGGCATCGCTGAACGCCTTGGCGGCGGGCGTCACCCCTTCATTGATGGCCGTGATGCGCGCCTTCCAGCTATGGACATCGTCACTGCTGACGTAGCCGGAGGTAATGGCGCCGTGCATCTCCTGGGCCAGCTCATCCAACTGCAGCAGATAGCCGTCGCCCACCGTCCACAGCTCAATGGCTTTTTCCAGGTAGCTGAAATGGCGGAAGTTGAGGTACAGCCAGATCAGGCTGGAAACGTCGTCCGGATGGTTGCCGCCCTTGAGGATACCCAGGCGCGCGGCCTCCATGTCTGGATTGGGACGGTCCAGGGCAATGCGCAATTCATGCCCACCCTGGGGCACGGCAATGGCCTGCTGGTATTTGAGGTAGGTGGCGTCGTTGCGGTTATCGGCGTAGAGGGTCAGGTAGTAGATGGCATCCTTCTGGCCCTTGGACCACAGGCTTTCGCCCGCCACATAGCCCCGCACTGCCGAAAGCACGTAGAGACTGACGCAGCCTAACAATGCCTGGAACAACACGACGGCGATGAAGGGCCAGACAATACCCAACAGGCGTGGCGTTCCGAGAGTCCGCTTTTGCTTCATGAAGTCCCTTACACATGCACAGCTTAATACGCACGCGAAAATCCGCTCCCGATAGCACAGCCTAAGCTAAATCAACGTACTTGTTGCAAGTGTCCGTACAGTTTGGCGTACAACCCACCATCGGCAATCAACTGCTGATGGTCGCCATCCTCGGCGATGTGCCCGCCATCGAACACCAACACTCGGTCAGCCTGCTTCACCGCAGACAGCCGGTGGGCGATGATCAGTGTAGTACGCCCGCTGAGAAACCGCGCCAGTGCCTGGTGCAGGTTGTATTCGGTCGCCGCATCCAATGCAGACGTGGCCTCGTCCAGAATCACCACTTTAGGCTCGGCGAGCACCATGCGGGCAATCGCCAGGCGTTGCCGCTGGCCACCGGAAAAGCGCACGCCCGAACGCCCGACCACGCTGTCCAGGCCCAAGGGCAATGCCTTGACAGTAGCATCCAGTTGGGCGATTTCCAGCGCCTGCCAGCAGGCTTGATCGGTGCGGGTGCGGCCCATGGTCAGGTTGGCGCGCACGGTATCGTTGAACAGCGCCGGGTGTTGCAGCACCACCGCGACGTTTTCGCGGATGGTCTCCAGGCCGATCTCCTGCTGGGTGGCAGCACCAAAACGAATGCTGCCGGACTGCGGTGTGTAGAGCCCCAGCAACAGTTGCACCAGGGTGCTTTTACCGCCGCCGCTGGCGCCGACAATTGCCACCTTTTCACCCGGTGCGATGGCCAGGTTCAACTGGTTGAGTACCAGGTCTTCGCCGTAGCCGAAGTCGAGGCCACGCACTTCGATGCCGACCGTCTCGCGCCCGCTGAACGGATCTGCGCCGCCTGGATATTGCGGCTCATCGGCACGCGCCAGCAGCTCGTTGATGCGCGACAGCGCGCCACCCGCCGCGTAATAGGCGTATTGCAGGTTCAGCAGTTGTTCCACCGGGCCAATCATGAACCACAGGTAACTGAACACCGCGAGCATCTGGCCGATGGACAGGTCGGAAAACAGCACGGTGAGCATGGCCGCGGCGCGGAAGATGTCGATACCGAACTGGAACAGCAAGCCACTGGCGCGGCTCGACGCGTCGGTTTTCCACTGGGAATGAATGGCGTAGTCACGCACTTCCTGAGCACGCTGGCCCAGCCGCCCGAGGAAAAAGCCTTGGCGGTTGCCGGCACGTACTTCCTGGATGGCATCGAGGGTTTCAGTCAGCGCCTGGGTAAAGCGTGAAGTACTGTCGTTTTCCAGCTTCTTGAGGTGCTTGACGCGCTTGCCCAATTGCACCGTGGCGTAGATCACCAACGGATTGAACAACAGGATCAACAACGCCAGTTGCCAATGCATCCACACCAGGATCGCCGAGGTGCCGACCAGGGTCAGCATCGCCACCAGGAAGCGACTGAGGGTTTCACCCACGAATTTGTCCAGCGTGTCCAGGTCGGTCACCAGATGAGTGGTGACCGTACCGCTGCCCAGGCTTTCGTACTCACCCAGAGAGATACGCTTGAGACGCTCGATCAGGCGCACGCGGATGCGGTACACGATGTCCTTGGCCAAGCGCGCAAACAGCCGCGCCTGCACCACGTTGAACACCAGCGCGCCGCAGCGCAGGGCCAGGGTGACCAAGAGCATCAGGCCGATATAGCCAGCGGCTTTTTGCCAACCCAGGGGCAGCGCGTGGTTCATCACCTTGAGGGCGGCATCGCCATGGCCCAGCAGCACTTCGTCCACCAGCAACGGCAACAACAGCGGGATAGGCACGCTGCACAGGGTGGCGAGCACGGCGACGCCGTTGGCAACCCACAGGGATTTCTTGTGACGCAGGGCCAGGCGGCGGATTTCTGCCCAGGTCAGGCGGTCGGTGCGTGGAGGCTGTTCATACACAGGCAGCTCGCTCCAGCCATCGACCCAGTAACGGCGACAGCTCGGACAGCGGCTGGTAACCATTGGTCAGCAAGGCCAACTGGCCGTTGCGCTCGGCCAGCAGGGTCGGGAACCCGGCAATGCCCAGGTCCTGTACCCAGGTGAAATCGGCCGCCGTGGCCACGTGCTGCTCGGCACGGTCGAACTCGCCGGCAAACTCGATACGTGGAATGCCGGCCTGCTCGGCCAGCTCAACCAACACATGGGCGAGGGTCACGTCCCGTCCTTCGACATAGAACGCATGCTGGATCAGCCCCAGCAGCTTCCAGGCGCAATCCGGCGCCAGGCTGCGTGCGGTGACGATAGCGCGGCACGCCGGCTCCGTGTCGTAGACAAAACCGTCGGGCAGCGCGCCGTCACGCTTGAAAGGCTGGCCGGTGGCGTCGGTGACGGCCTGCCAGTGTTCAAGGATGTAGCGCCGGGTAGTCGGCTCCAGCGCCGCGCCGCTGCCGGTGCGCAAGCCGCCCACCACCAGGTGCACGTCCACGCCGGCCGCCTGGGCCTGCTCCACCAGCGCTTGTGCCACCGGGGCAAAGCCCCAGCACCAGGAACACATCGGGTCCATTACATAGAGCAGGCGCGCAGACATGGCTCAGGCCTCGGAAGGGGTTTGCTTGTAGTTGTAACCAATCGGGTGCGGCATGTTGCGGGCCTTGGCCAGTTCGATCTGCTTCTGACGGTCGATTGCACTGCGACGGGTCTTCTCCGGCAGCTTATCCCAGCAATGGGGGCAACTGATGCCCGCCACGTAATGCTCGGAGGCGCGGTCTTCTACGCTCACGGGTGTGCGGCAGGCATGACATTGATCGTAGTCGCCTTCGCTCAAGTCGTGGCGCACGGTCACGCGATTGTCGAACACAAAGCAGTCGCCCTGCCATTTGGTTTCTTCCTGGGGCACCTCTTCGAGGTACTTCAGGATACCGCCCTTGAGGTGGTAGACCTCATCGAAGCCTTCGCTGAGCATGTAGCTCGAGGCCTTCTCACAGCGAATGCCGCCAGTGCAGAACATGGCGACCTTCTTGTGCTTGGCCGGGTCGAAGTTGGCTTTGATGTAGTCGGGAAATTCGCGAAAACTGGTAGTTTTCGGGTCGATCGCGCCTTCAAAGGTGCCGATGGACACTTCGTAGTCGTTACGGGTGTCGATCAACAGCACTTCCGGGTCGCTGATCAACGCATTCCAATCCTGCGGGTCGACATAGGTACCGACTTTTTTGTTCGGGTCGACGCCTTCAACGCCCAGGGTCACGATCTCTTTCTTGAGCTTGACCTTGGTGCGATAGAACGGCTGGTCGTCGCAGTAGGATTCCTTGTGGTCGATGTCGACCATGCGCGGGTCTTTTTTCAGCCAGGCCATCAGGCCGTCAATGCCTTCGCGGCTGCCGGAAACGGTGCCGTTGATGCCTTCTTCGGCGATCAGCAAGGTGCCTTTGATGCCGTTATCGATCATAGCCTGCAACAGGGGCTCGCGCAGGGCGACGTAATCTTCGAGGGTGACGAACTTATACAGTGCCGCCACGACAATCGGTTGAGTCATGGGTGTTCTCTCCAGGTGGCTACCCTCGTAAGGGGTGAACCGGATGCAAAAAAAACGCGCCGGCTAAGCGGCGCGTTGCGGATTCTATCAGGGTTACCCCATCAATGTCCGCCGGCGCAGGTCGGCGAGGCCGGGGCTGCGTCGATTGTCGCCCACTCGTCGGGCGTATAGGTATGCAGCGCCAGCGCATGGAACTCGCTCATCAGATCACCCAGAGTGGCGTAGACCTTCTGATGGCGCTTGACGCGGTTGAGCCCCTCGAACTGCTGGCTGACCAGCACGGCCTTGAAGTGGGTCTGCAACCCACGGCTGTGCATGTGGCTTTCATCCAGCACGCTCAAATGTTGCGGGGCCAGGGCGGCAAGGGCCGTTTCGATACGCTGTTGCATGGTCATTCCTGCTTACTTCTTCTTGGCCGGTGCGGCGGCTTTTGGCGCCAGCTCGTTGGTCATGTCTTCCAACAGCTTGTTCACCACCGGTACGGCGCTTTCCAGCTTGGCCTGGGTCATCTGGGCCGATTGCTGGGTCAGCTGGGGCATTTTTTCCAGGACTTTCTTGCCAAGTGGCGACTGATAGAACGCTACCAGGTCCTTGAGCTCGGATTCGCTGAAGTTGGTGGTGTAGAGCTTGACCATGTCAGGCTTGAGCTTCGGCCAGCCGATGGCCTGGTCCAGAGCGGCGTTGGCCTTGGCCTGGTAGCTGTCCAGTACCGACTGCTTGGCGGCAGGCGCCTTGGTCTGTTCGAAACGCTGGGCGAACATTTGCTGCACTTGCATGTACACCGGGGTCCCCAGCTTGTCAGCATGGGCCAGGGTAAGGAAGGCTTCGGCACTGGCGTTGTGGCTGGCGGTATCGGCAAGAACCTGGCCGCTGGCACAAACCAGAGCAACCGCGGTACAGATGGCACGAAGACGAGTCATCGAGTTTCCTTTTCTAGCAGGCGAGGTAAGACCCCAAGGGCGACCATTCTGCGCCTAAAAAACCTCGCGGCTCAACCCCACTCCTTGGCAAGCCCCGGTTTCACGGGGCGCGATGGCACAAATGCGCTTTTAGGGAACCCACGCTGGCCGCCAGGGCCTAAACTGACCAATCACGACTGCATAAGGAGGGTGACCGATGAGCCGTATCGAAACCGACAGCCTGGGGGAAGTACAGGTCCCTGATGACGCCTATTGGGGCGCGCAAACCCAACGTTCGCTGGTCAATTTCGCGATTGGCGAGCAGCGCATGCCGCTGGCGGTATTGCATGCCCTGGCCCTGATCAAGAAGGCTGCGGCGCGGGTCAACGACCGCAACGGCGACCTGCCCGCCGATATTGCCCGCCTGATCGAACAGGCTGCCGACGAGATACTGGACGGCCAGCATGATGACCAGTTCCCGCTGGTGGTCTGGCAGACCGGCAGTGGCACCCAGAGCAACATGAACGCCAACGAAGTGATCGCTGGCCGCGCCAACGAACTGGCCGGCAACAACCGCGGCGGCAAGAGCCCGGTGCACCCCAACGATCACGTCAACCGTTCCCAGAGTTCCAACGACTGCTTCCCTACCGCCATGAGCATTGCTGCGGTGCAAGCGGTGAACAAGCAACTGTTGCCGGCAATCGCCACCTTGTCCGGTGGACTGGCAGAATTGGCCGCGCGGCATATGAAGCTGGTCAAGACCGGCCGTACCCACATGATGGATGCCACGCCGATCACCTTCGGCCAGGAACTTTCGGCGTTTATCGCCCAGCTCGATTACGCCGAGCGTGCGATCCGCAGCGCCCTGCCCGCGGTGTGCGAGCTGGCCCAGGGCGGCACCGCCGTCGGCACCGGCCTCAATGCCCCCCATGGCTTTGGCGAGGCGATTGCTTCCGAGCTGGCCGCGTTGTCGGGTCTACCCTTTGTGACCGCGCCGAACAAATTCGCCGCCCTCTCCGGCCATGAGCCGCTGGTGACCTTGCACGGCGCGCTGAAAACCCTGGCCGTGGCGCTGATGAAAATCGCCAACGACCTGCGCCTGCTGGGTTCCGGCCCTCGCGCCGGGCTGGCCGAAGTCAAGTTGCCGGCCAACGAACCGGGCAGTTCGATCATGCCCGGCAAGGTCAACCCCACACAATGCGAAGCGCTGTCGATGCTGGCCTGCCAGGTGCTGGGCAACGACGTGACCATCGGCATGGCCGCCAGCCAAGGGCACTTGCAGTTGAACGTGTACAAACCGGTGATCATCCACAACCTGCTGGAGTCGATCCGCCTGCTGGCCGATGGCTGCAACAACTTCCAGGAGCATTGCATTGCCGGCCTCGAACCCGACGCCGAGCAAATGGCCCAGCACCTGGAACGCGGGCTGATGCTGGTCACCGCCCTCAACCCGCATATCGGCTACGACAAGTCAGCCGAAATCGCCAAGAAGGCTTACGCCGAAGGGCTGACACTGCGTGAGGCTGCACTGGAGCTGGGCTATCTCACCGATGCCGAGTTTGACCAGTGGGTGCGCCCGCAAAACATGCTCGGCGCCTAAACTGACATCCGCAGCCGCCGGGCCCTGAGCCCGGCGAGCAGCGAAGGCGCCAGCGCCACCATCGCCGAGCCAGTCACCACCACCAAAGCCCCCACATACCCCAAGGCATTGATCTCTTCGGCTTGCACATAGTCGGGCCACAGCCAGGCCGCTACTGCCACCGCCACAAAGGTTACCAACGGCGTCAACGCCAGGGTCGCACTGACCCGCGAGGCTTCCCAATGCGCCAGGGCTTCGGCAAATGCGCCGTAGGCCACCAGCGTATTCATGCAGCACGCCAGCAGCAGCCAGCCTTGCAACGGGCTCAACTGCAACGCCTCCAGCGGGTGCGCCCAGGGCGTGAGCAACACCGCGCACGACAGGTAGATCACCATCATCACCTGCAATGAATTCCATACCGTCAGCAACTGCTTCTGCCCCAGTGCATAGAACACCCAGATGGTGGTGGCGAGCAGGATCGTCAGCACACCGGCGGTGTAAGTGCCCATGGACGTCAGCAACTCCACCAGGCGTTGGTTGAAAAACAAGCCAAAGCCTGCGATCAGCACCATCAGCCCCACCCCCTGCCCCAGACTGAAGCGCTCCTTGAACACAAACACACTGGCAACCATCAGAAAGATCGGGCCCATCTGCACCACCAACTGCGCCGTGCCGGGGCTAAGCATTTTCAGGCCAACCAGGTACAGCACGTAGTTGCCCACCAGGCCACACACCGCCATGCCCACCAGCCACCCACCCTTGGGGCCAAGCACTTTGCGGCTGGGCAGGCGTTTGGTGGCGGCCAGGTAAACGAACAGGCACGTGCCCGCTACCATGAGGCGAAACCAGGTCACGGTGATCGGGTCCATCACCTGCAACACTTGCTTGAGCTTGATCGGGAGAATGCCCCACAGAAACGCGGTCAGCAGGGTCAGGAAGAAACCGTAGACCCAGCGGCCGGAAGAGATGTGCATGAGTGCCCCAGATGCCAGAGGAAGTGGAGCAGGCATTCTAGGGGCAAGTCACTGAGTTCGGATACGTCACAGTCTTGAAGGTGGGGGCTGGCTTGCCTGCGATGGCGATTTATCTGTGTCCAATCTGTCGCTGACCCACCGCAATCGCAGGCAAGCCAGCTCCCACATTGGCCGTATTCCAACCTGACTCAGCGTACGGCTTCGAAGAGTCCGGTGGCGCCCATCCCACCCCCCACGCACATGGTGACAACCCCGTAACGCAGGTTGCGCCGTTGCAGTTCGCGCACCAGGTGCCCCACCTGCCGCGAGCCGGTCATGCCGAACGGGTGGCCGATGGAAATTGAGCCGCCGTTGACATTGTATTTGGCATTATCGATCTCCAGGCGATTGCGTGCGTAAAGGCACTGGGAAGCAAAGGCCTCATTGAGTTCCCACAAGTCGATATCCGCCACCTGCAAACCCTTGGCCTTGAGCAACTTGGGCACCGAGAACACCGGGCCGATGCCCATCTCGTCCGGCTCGCAGCCGGCCACGGTAAAGCCACGGAAGAACGCCTTGGGCTTGAGCCCCAGTTCCAGAGCTTTTTCCAGGCTCATCACCAGGGTCATCGACGCACCGTCGGAGAGCTGCGAGGAGTTACCTGCCGTCACCGAGCCATCCTCGGCAAACACCGGCTTCAAGCCGCTGAGGCTGGCCAGGGTGGTGTCCGGGCGGTTGCAGTCGTCCCGGTCTACCACGCCTTCCAGGATCTGCACCGCGCCAGTGTTCTTGTCCTCGACCTTGTACTTGACCGCCATCGGCACGATTTCATCGTTGAACAAGCCATCAGCCTGGGCCTGGGCGGTGCGCTGCTGGCTTTGCAGCGCGTAAAGGTCCTGATCTTCGCGGCTGACGTGATAGCGGCGCGCAACGATTTCGGCGGTCTGGCCCATGGGGAAGTAAATGCCCGGCACCTGTTCCTTAAGCAGCGGGTTGATCAGGTTATCGGTGTTGACGCTCTTCATGGTCAGGCTGATGGACTCCACGCCACCGGCAACAATGATGTCGCTGCAGCCCGAAGCGATCTGGTTGGCGGCAATGGCAATCGCCTGCAAGCCCGACGAACAGAAACGGTTGAGGGTCATGCCGGCCGTACCGGTGCCCAGTTGCGAGAGCACCGCCACGTTACGCCCGATGTTATAGCCCTGGGCGCCTTCGTTGGAGCCGGCACCGACGATGCAGTCTTCCACCGTCGCCGGGTCTATACCGTTGCGGGCCAGCAGCGCATTGACACAATGGGCCGCCATGTCATCGGGACGGGTCTGGTTGAACTTGCCGCGAAAGGATTTGGCCAGGCCGGTTCGCACGCTGTCGACGATCACTACTTCACGCATGGGCTACCTCGATCTTGTGGATGTGAATCGAGGATAGATCCAGGCCTGGCCGACTGCGATGATCATTCACTGCGTGGATGCAAAAGCATGGAGCCTCTGTAGGAGCGAGCTTGCTCGCGAAAAACTAATAGGCGCCGCGTTCACTCAGGAAGCACG
Organism: Pseudomonas sp. PA-7-1E; assembly: GCF_021605325.1. NCBI lineage: Bacteria > Pseudomonadati > Pseudomonadota > Gammaproteobacteria > Pseudomonadales > Pseudomonadaceae > Pseudomonas > Pseudomonas sp. PA-7-1E. Next base: position 156,375 of record NZ_WKFA01000008.1, on the reverse strand, counting down.
CGTTATCGTTGACGTTTTTCGCGAGCAAGCTCGCTCCTACAGGCTATTTCTTTTTCTTCTTGTCGTGCTTGTCGCTTTTATCAAACGCTTCTTCCAGCGCACGGTTGATGGTGCGCAGCACCTTGACCCGCGCCCAGCGCTTGTCGTTGGCCTCGACCAGAGTCCAGGGCGCCACCTCGGTGCTGGTGCGGTCAACCATATCGCCCACTGCCGCGCGGTAGTCGTCCCACTTGTCGCGATTGCGCCAGTCGTCTTCGGTGATCTTGAAACGTTTGAAGGGGATTTCTTCACGGGCCTGGAAGCGCTCCAGTTGCGTCTCCTTGTCGATGGCCAGCCAGAACTTGACCACGATCACCCCCGCATCGCGCAGTTGCTCTTCGAAGTCATTGATCTCGCGATAGGCGCGCATCCAGTCCGCAGGGGTACAGAAGCCTTCGATGCGTTCCACCAGCACGCGGCCGTACCAGGAGCGGTCAAACACGGTGAACATGCCGCGCGCCGGGATTTTCTGCCAGAACCGCCATAGATAAGACTGGGCCCGTTCGTCTTCGCTGGGCGCGGCAATCGGCACGATGTGGTACTGGCGCGGGTCCAGTGCTGCCGCCACTCGACGGATCGCCCCACCCTTGCCCGCCGCGTCGTTGCCCTCGAACACGCTTACCAGCGCGTGCTTGCGCATACGTTTGTCGCGCATCAGGCCAGAGAAGCGCGCCTGTTCGGTAATCAGTTGCTCTTCATAGTCGTCCTTGTCCAGGCGCAGGGTCATGTCGAGGCTGTCGAGCAGGCTCTTTTGGTCCACCGAGGCAAGCAACGGCGCCGGGTTCATGCCGCTGGCCTTGACCTTGGCCTGCTTCAGGGCACTTTGCAGCCCATCGAGCAGGATCTTGCCCACGGTCAGCCCACGGTAATGGGGGTCGACGCCTTCGATCACATGCCACGGCGCGTAATCGCGGCTGGTGCGGCGCAGCACACGCTCACCGAAATGCACGAACTTGTCGTAGGTCTTGGACTGCTGCCAGTCCAATGGGCTGATGCGCCAGCTGTGCAGCGGGTCGTCGGCCAGGGCCTTGAGGCGCGCCTTCATCTGTTTTTTGGACAGGTGGAACCAGAACTTGAAGATCAGCGCACCTTCATCGCAGAGCATCTTTTCCAGACGTTCGGCGCCGGCGATGGCCTGGTCCAGGCGCGCATCCTTGATCTGCCCATGCACGCGGCCTTGCAGCATCTGGCTGTACCAGTTGCCGAAGAAAATGCCCATGCGGCCCTTGGCCGGCAGTTGCCGCCAGTAGCGCCAGGCCGGTGGACGCGCCAGTTCTTCGTCGGTCTGCTGGTCGAAGGTGCGCACTTCGATCAGGCGCGGGTCCATCCATTCATTGAGCAGCTTGACGGTTTCACCCTTGCCCGCGCCCTCGATGCCGTTGATGAGGATGATCACCGGGAAGCGTTTCTGCTGTTGCAGCTCGTACTGAACTTCCAGCAAGGCTTCACGCAAGGCCGGCACTTCGGCGTCGTAGGTGTCTTTGTCGATGGCGTGACCGATTTCGGCGGATTCGAACATGGGCAGCTCCGTTTCAAGATGGCTCAAGACTAGCGGATTGGGCCCCGACACGCGCAAGGAAATACAACCCAGCCTTGCCATGGATCAATTCAACGCCGGTTGATCGGCTAGAATGGCCGCCTTGCCTTTGCCCGCTTTCATTTTATGAGCCGCCATGAACCCCATCACCCACGCCCAGCTCGACTGGGATGACCAAGGCCGCCCGCATTCGCGGGTATTCGACGACGTGTATTTCTCCGACCAGTCGGGCCTGGAAGAAACCCGCTACGTGTTCCTGGAGCAGAACCGCTTGCAGGAACGCTTCGCCGCCTTGCCCGCAGGTGGGCGCCTGGTGATTGGTGAAACTGGCTTCGGCACCGGCTTGAACTTCCTCTGCGCCTGGCAGTTGTTCGAACAGCACGCAGTCGCCGGTGCGCGGCTGCACTTCGTCAGCGTGGAAAAGTACCCCCTCAGCCATGCCGACCTGCAACGCGCCCTCGCCCTCTGGCCCGAACTGCAACCCTTGGCCGAGCAACTGCTGGCGCAATACATTGCCATCCACCAGGGTTTCCAGCGCCTGGTACTGGACAACGGCCGCGTGACCCTGACCCTGTTGATCGGCGATGCGCTGGAACAATTGCCGCAACTGGACGCCCAGGTCGATGCATGGTTTCTCGACGGGTTCGCCCCGGCGAAAAACCCCGACATGTGGACCGCCGAGCTGTTCGCCCAACTGGCGCGCCTGGCGGCACCGGGCTCGACCATCAGCACCTTCACCAGCACCGGCTGGGTAAGGCGGTTGATCAATGCCGCCGGGTTCAAGATGAAACGCACGCCAGGCATCGGCCATAAGTGGGAGATCCTGCGTGGGGAGTTTGTCGGTTGGCCCGCCGACTTACCCGCGCCGGCCCCACGTAAACCCTGGTTCGCCCGGCCACCCGCCATCGAGGGAGAACGTCATGCCCTGGTCATCGGCGGTGGCCTGGCCGGTTGCGCGACCGCCGCCAGCCTGGCCGCCAGGGGTTGGCGTGTCAGCCTTCTGGAGCGCCACGCCGGCTTGGCACAGGAAGCGTCGGGCAACCCACAGGGTGTGTTGTACCTCAAGCTTTCGGCCCATGGCACGGCCTTGTCCCAGCTGATAGTCAGCGGTTTTGGCCACACCCGACGCCTGCTGGAACACTTGCACCGAGGTGTCGATTGGGACGGCTGTGGCGTGTTGCAACTGGCGTTTGACGCCAAGGAAATCCAGCGTCAGGCTCAATTGGCAAACGCCTTTGCTCCGGACCTGTTGCATCTGCTGGACCGCGAGCAGGCGCAGCAAAAGGCGGGAATCGAACTGGCCCACGGCGGGTTGTTTTTTCCAGAGGGCGGTTGGGTGCATCCGCCCGCGCTGTGCCAGTGGCAGGCCAAACATCCACTGATTGAAGTGCTCACCCACCACGAGGCACTGGAACTGCACCGGCTCGACGACCAATGGCAAGCCCGCGCCGGTGACCGCGTGCTGGCCAGCGCCGGTGTCGTGGTGCTCGCCGGGGCTGCGGAGATCAAGCGTTTCCCCTTCAGTGCAGACATACCGCTCAAGCGCATCCGCGGGCAGATCACTCGGCTGGCGCAAACCTGCGCGAGTAAAGCGCTGGCCACGGTGGTCTGTGCCGAGGGCTACGTAGCGCCGGCCCGGCTTGGCGAACACACCCTGGGCGCCAGTTTTGACTTCAACAATCAAGACCTCACGCCCACGCCCGCCGAACACAGCGGCAACCTGCAGATGCTGCGCGAGATGTCTACCGACCTGCTGCAGCGCCTGGGTGCCGACCGCCTGGCGGCCGAACAACTGGAAGGCCGTGCCGCGTTTCGTTGTACCAGCCCCGACTACCTGCCCATCGTTGGGCCACTGGCCGACCATGCGGCGTTTCAGCAGGCTTATGCGGTACTGGGCAAAGACGCCCGGCAAGTGCCGCAAACGCCCTGCCCGTGGCTGCCGGGGCTGTTTCTCAATAGCGGCCATGGCTCGCGTGGCCTGATCACTGCGCCGTTGTGCGGCGAACTGCTGGCTGCATGGCTGAGTGATGAGCCCCTGCCAGTGCCCACCAGCGTAGCCGAGGCTTGCCACCCCAATCGATTTGCCCTGCGCACGCTGGTGCGAGGCCAGGGCGCTGCACAAAAAAAGCCGGATTAAAGGCAAGGCGGCTATCTGCCTTATAACTTATCGGTCTAAAACTCCACGCATAGCACTGGGTCAGTTTCTGGGTACGCGCCCTTTTGGGCGTATTGAGTATTGACCCCTCCCCAACGGAAAAACCGGTAAGGAATTTATGTGTGGACTAGCTGGCGAGTTACGCTTTGATCATCAACCTGCCGACCTGGCAGCCGTAGAACGCATCACGCACCACCTCGCCCCCCGAGGCCCCGACGCCTGGGGCTTTCATGCCCAAGGGCCGATTGCCCTGGGCCACCGCCGCCTGAAGATCATGGACCTGTCGGACGGCTCTGCCCAACCGATGGTCGACGCCCATCTGGGGCTGTCCCTGGCGTTCAATGGCGCTATCTATAATTTCCCGGAGCTGCGCCAAGAGCTGGAAGCCCTGGGTTACGCCTTCTATTCCGGCGGCGACACCGAAGTGCTGCTCAAGGGCTACCACGCCTGGGGCGAAGCGCTGCTGCCCAAGCTCAACGGCATGTTCGCTTTCGCCATCTGGGAGCGTGATGCCCAGCGTCTGTTCATCGCTCGTGACCGTCTCGGTGTGAAGCCCTTGTACCTGTCGCGCACCGGCCAACGCCTGCGCTTTGCCTCAGCGTTGCCCGCGTTGCTCAAGGGTGGGGATATCAACCCGATCCTCGATCCGGTCGCCCTCAACCACTACCTGAATTTCCACGCCGTGGTCCCTGCGCCGCGCACGCTGTTGGCCGGCATCGAAAAGCTGCCGCCCGCCAGCTGGATGCGCATCGACGCCAGCGGCAAGACCGAACAGAAAACCTGGTGGACCCTGCCCTACGGGCCCCATGAGGACGAAAAACACCTGACCCTGGAAGACTGGACCGACCGCGTGCTCGACAGCACCCGCGAAGCCATGGCCATTCGCCAACGTGCGGCGGTGGATGTGGGGGTGCTGCTGTCCGGCGGCGTCGACTCGAGCATGCTCGTCGGCCTGCTGCGTGAAGTGGGCGTGGAGGATTTGTCGACCTTTTCCATCGGCTTTGAGGACGCCGGCGGCGAACGTGGCGACGAGTTCCAGTACTCAGACCTGATCGCCAAACACTACGGCACCCATCACCACCAACTGCGCATCGCCGAAAGCGAGATCATCGAGCAACTGCCGGCCGCCTTCCGCGCCATGAGCGAGCCGATGGTCAGCCATGACTGCATCGCCTTCTACCTGCTGTCGCGGGAAGTGGCCAAGCATTGCAAAGTGGTGCAGAGCGGCCAGGGCGCCGATGAACTGTTCGCCGGTTACCACTGGTACCCGCAAGTGGACGGTGCCAGCGACCCGTACGCGGCCTACCGCGAGGCGTTTTTCGACCGCAGCTACGACGACTACGCGGCGACCGTCGCGCCCCAATGGCTGACCGCCAACGACGCTGCTGGCGATTTCGTGCGCGAGCACTTTGCAATGCCGGGCGCCGACGCAGCGGTGGACAAGGCCCTGCGCCTGGACAGCACGGTGATGCTGGTGGACGACCCGGTCAAACGCGTCGACAACATGACCATGGCCTGGGGCCTGGAAGCGCGCACGCCGTTTCTCGACTACCGCCTGGTAGAACTGTCGGCTCGTGTGCCGGCCCAGTTCAAGCTACCCGACGGCGGCAAACAGGTGCTCAAGGAAGCGGCGCGCCGCGTGATCCCCAGCGAAGTCATCGACCGCAAGAAAGGCTACTTCCCCGTGCCCGGCCTCAAGCACCTGCAGGGCGATACCTTGAATTGGGTGCGCGAGCTGCTGCTGGACCCGAGCCAGGACCGCGGGCTGTTCAACCCGGCCATGCTCGACCGCTTGCTCACCGACCCGCAAGGCCAACTGACCCCACTGCGCGGCTCCAAGCTGTGGCAGTTGGCGGCGCTGAACCTGTGGCTGAGCGAACAAGGAATCTGATCCATGAAACCGAATGCCGCGGCTTACAGCCAACGCTTACTCAAAGGCCAGGCGCCGACCTACGAGCGCCTGCAAGCGCGCCTGGCCGAAGATGGCAGCGCACTGGCCGCCGACCCGATTGCCGTGCATTGCGGCTGGGGCCGGTTGTTGATCGGCCACACCTTTCCCGACCCGGCAAGCCTGGCCCAGGAACTGCTCAACGAGCAGCCTGGCGAGCGCGATATCGCGCTGTACGTGGCAGCGCCCCAGCAAATCCTGGGCATTGACCCGCAGCAACTGTTCCTCGACCCGTCCGACACCCTGCGCCTGTGGTTCACCGACTACCGCCCGGCCACCCGGGTATTTCGCGGCTTTCGTATTCGCCGGGTGCAGAGCGAGGCCGACTGGCAAGCGGTCAACCACCTGTACCAGGGCCGCGGGATGCTGCCTGTCGACCCGGAACGCCTCACCCCACGCCATCAAGGCGGCCCGGTGTACTGGCTGGCCGAAGATGAAGACAGCGGCGCGGTGATTGGCAGCGTGATGGGCCTCAACCATCACAAGGCCTTCCACGACCCGGAGAATGGTTGCAGCCTCTGGTGCCTGGCCGTCGACCCGCAATGCACGCGCCCTGGCGTCGGTGAAGTGTTGGTGCGCCACTTGGTGGAGCACTTCATGAGCCGAGGCTTGAGCTACCTGGACTTGTCGGTGCTGCACGATAACCGCCAGGCCAAGAGCCTTTACGCCAAGCTCGGCTTTCGGGCGTTGACCACCTTTGCAATCAAGCGCAAGAACGGTATCAATCAACCACTGTTTCTGGGCCCGGGGCCCCAGGCGGAGTTCAACCCTTACGCGCGCATCATTGTCGAAGAAGCCCACCGACGCGGTATTGATGTGCAAGTGGACGATGCCGATGCGGGCCTGTTCACCCTTAGCCACGGCGGGCGTCGCGTGCGTTGCCGTGAGTCCCTGAGCGACCTGACCAGCGCCATCAGCATGACCCTGTGCCAGGACAAGAGCCTCACCCACAAGGTGCTCAAGGCGGCGGGCCTGCAAGTGCCGGTGCAACAGTTGGCGGGCAGCGCCGACGACAACCTGGAGTTTCTCGACGAACACCAGCGCATCGTGGTCAAGCCGCTGGATGGCGAGCAAGGCCATGGCGTCGCCGTGGATCTGCGCAGCATCGAAGAGGTGCAGCAGGCGATCGAAGCGGCGCGCCAGTTCGACAGCCGCGTGTTGCTGGAAAGCTTCCACGAAGGCCTGGACCTGCGGATTCTGGTGATCGGTTTTGAAGTGGTCGCGGCTGCGATTCGTCGCCCTGCCGAAGTGATCGGCGACGGCCAACATTCGATTCGCGCGTTGATCCAGGCGCAAAGCCGTCGTCGCCAGGCGGCCACCGACGGCGAGAGCAAAATCCCGCTGGATGCAGAAACCGAGCGCACCCTCAAAGCCGCAGGTTACGACTACAACAGCATCCTGCCCCGTGGCGTGCAACTGGCCGTGCGACGCACCGCCAACCTGCACACCGGGGGTTGCCTGGAAGATGTCACGGCGATCCTGCACCCCACGCTGGTGGACGCGGCCGTGCGTGCGGCCCGTGCCCTGGATATCCCTATGGTCGGCCTGGACCTGATGGTACTTGCGGCCGACCAGCCAGAGTATGTGTTTATCGAAGCCAACGAACGGGCCGGCCTGGCCAACCATGAACCGCAACCCACGGCTGAGAAGTTTGTGGATTTGTTGTTTCCACACAGTCAGCCGGCTACCTGACTACCGATCGTTACCACGCTCCGCGTGGGAATGCAGCCTGTGACGCTCTGCGTCACCACAGCGGACGCAGAGCGTCCCTGAGGCATTCCCACGCAGAGCGTGGGAACGATCGCACGATCGCAGCGCGTCGATCGCCCTCAACTCATCAGGAGTTTCCATGACCCGAACCATTCCCGAACCCGATCTCGCGTACCTGCAAAAAGTGCTGCTGGAAATGCTCGCCATTCCCAGTCCCACCGGTTTTACCGACACCATCGTGCGTTACGTCGCCGAACGCCTGGAAGAGCTCGGCATTCCGTTTGAAATGACCCGGCGCGGCACCATTCGCGCCACCCTCAAGGGCCAGAAAAACAGCCCTGACCGCGCCGTCTCCGCCCACCTGGACACCATCGGCGCCGCCGTGCGTGCGATCAAGGACAACGGGCGCCTGACCCTGGCGCCGGTGGGCTGCTGGTCGAGCCGCTTTGCCGAAGGCAGCCGGGTCAGCCTGTTCACCGACAACGGCGTGATTCGCGGCAGCGTATTGCCGTTGATGGCCTCCGGGCACGCGTTCAACACTGCCGTGGATGAAATGCCGGTGAGCTGGGACCATGTGGAACTGCGCCTGGACGCCTACTGCGCCACGCGTGCCGACTGCGACTCCCTGGGCATCAGCGTCGGTGACTACGTGGCGTTCGACCCACTGCCCGAGTTCACCGAGAGCGGGCATATCAGCGCTCGCCACCTGGACGACAAGGCCGGCGTCGCCGCCCTGCTCACCGCGCTCAAGGCCATCGTCGACAGTGGCGAACCCTTGCTGATCGACTGCCACCCGCTGTTCACCATCACCGAGGAAACCGGCAGTGGTGCAGCGGCCGCCCTGCCCTGGGATGTGAGTGAGTTTGTCGGCATCGATATTGCCCCGGTCGCCCCCGGCCAGCACTCCAGCGAACACGCGGTGAGCGTGGCCATGCAGGACTCCGGCGGGCCCTATGATTATCATCTGTCCCGCCACTTGCTGCGCCTGGCGTCGGAGAACGACCTGCCGGTACGCCGCGATCTGTTCCGCTATTACTTCAGCGATGCGCACTCGGCGGTCACCGCCGGCCATGATATACGCACCGCCCTGCTGGCCTTCGGTTGTGACGCCACCCACGGTTACGAGCGTACCCATATAGACAGCCTGGCCGCCCTGAGCCGCTTGCTGGGCGCTTACATCCTCAGCCCGCCGGTATTTGCCAGCGATGCGCAACCGGCCCAGGGCTCACTGGATCGGTTCAGTCATCAGATCGAGCATGAAACGCAAATGGAGAGCGACACCCGCGTGCCGTCGGTGGACAGCCTGGTCGGCCAGAAGTCCTGACGCGGTGAGTTGATACTGGCAACAAAGGTCCCGGCACAGTAGCATCGCCGGGACCTGACACCTGAGGCTTGTATGCTGATTCCCTACGATGCACTTGAAGTCGACACCCTGACCCGCCTCATCGAAGACTTCGTCACCCGCGACGGCACCGACAATGGCGACGACACGCCCCTGGAAACCCGCGTGCTGCGCGTGCGCCAGGCGCTGACCAAAGGCCAGGCGCTGATCGTCTTCGACCCCGAAAGCGAGCAATGCCAGTTGATGCTCAAGCACGATGTGCCCAAGCACCTGTTCGACTGAAAGCTGCGCCTAAAGGTTGGGTACCGGCACGGGATGGGTAGCCTGGCCCTCGCCTTTGAGAATCTTGCGGTACACCTCGGCGCGGTACACGTTGACACCCATCGGTGCCTCGATGCCGAATTTCACGTGAGTACCGTTCACTTCAAGGATATGCACGGTGATGTCATCGCCAATGGCGATGGCTTCGCCTATGGCACGGCTTAAGACCAGCATGGCGGTTGTCCTTTGCAAATAACAGGACCTCGACCATGCCCCCTTGGCACTGGACCGGCAATGGCTTGCGGGCAAATCAGGCGTTGCCTACACAGGTAGGTAACTTGCCTGACAGACCCCAGCCAAATCAGCCCTTCACAGCTTGCGCCTTGGCGCGCATCTTGTCGGCCATCAGGGTCATTTCGTCATACAGCAACTGCGGATTTTTCTGTTTCAACGCCCAAGCCATGCGCCCTTGCTCGTGGGGCAGGATCATGAATTCGCCTTCGGCCACACGCTGGTAAATGTAGTCGGCAATATCCGCCGCCGAGATGGGCGAACTCTCAAGCAACTTGCCCACTTGAGCCTTCATGGCTGGGGTTGGCCCACGGAACGAGTCGAGCAGGTTGGTCTGGAAAAACGACGGGCATACCACATGCACGCCCACTTCCTGTTGCTTGAGCTCTACCAACAGGCTCTCGGACAACGCCACCACGCCCGCCTTGGCCACGTTGTAGTTGCTCATGGCGGGGCCCTGCATCAGCGCTGCCATTGACGCGATGTTGATGATGCGGCCCTTGCTCTTTTCCAGCAGCGGCAGGAACGCCTTGCAGCCTTTGACGACGCCCATCAGGTTGATTGCGATCTGCCAGTCCCAGTCCTCCAGGGACAGTTCAGCGAAGAACCCGCCCGAGGCCACGCCGGCGTTATTGACGATCACATCGATGCCCCCGAGCTTCACCTCACAGGCCTGGGCGAAGGCCGTGAGCTGGCTGTAGTCACGCACGTCACAGCGCTGGATAAAGCCATCCCCCCCTGCTTCGCGAACCTGCTTGAGGGTTTCCTGCAAACCGGGCTCGCTGACATCAGACAACGCCAACTGCCAGCCTTCACGGGCCCAGCGCAGCGCGATTTCGCGACCCAGGCCAGACCCGGCGCCAGTGATCATCATGCGGTTTTGCATAGGAGGTAGCCTTGTGGTTCACGAAAGAAGTGACCGGCAGTGTAGCGAAGGTTTTTGCTCTACCCACGCACCATCAGGGTGATGAATGCCCCGGGCAAACCGCGGGCCCGGTCGCAAGCGTGCCTATCGACTAAGTTCAATTTTTTTCAACTGATTAGTTCAAGTTGCGCACGCGTTAAAAGAAATAAGCGTCACATCAAAATGTTTTATAAAAACAATGAATTTTCTACGAAGTAGCAGAGTCGGAATGGGTAAGGCGTCCCACTGTACATGGACGAACCAACGGTTAAACAGCCGGTTTTTGCAAAGAACCTATAAGGAATAAAACCATGAGCCTCATTCTGATTATTATCCTGATCCTGCTGCTGGTCGGTGGCCTGCCCGTGTTCCCGCACTCGCGTAACTGGGGTTATGGACCGTCGGGTATCCTGGGTGTGGTACTGGTTGTTCTGCTGGTGCTGTTGTTGCTCGGCAAGATATAAACACCGCGCTACGCTTTTTGTAGGAGCGAGCTTGCTCGCGAAAAAGGTACAGGCGCCGCGTTTATTCAGGACGCGCGTTATCGTTGACCTTCTTCGCGAGCAAGCTCTCTCCTACAAGTAAGAAAGCAAAAAAAAGAGGCCCTCTAGAGGGCCTCTTTTTTATTGCCGGTCAGTTAGTCCGGTTTGCCATCTACCACACCTGCGGTGTTATCCAGCAGGCTCTTGGTCGCGGTCTGCAGGAACGACTCGAGCTTCTGCTTGAGCACAGCTTCGTCCGGCGACTCAGGAATCACCTTGCCAGTCGGCTCGGCGCCCAGTGTGTATTCCCACAACTTGGGTGGCATTTCCTTGGGCAATACCAGTACGCGGTCGCCGGTGAGCAAGGCCACGGTCTGGTCGCTGCCCGATGGCTTGATCACGCCGAAACCCTTGTCACCTTCCGGCAGGTTCAGCAGGTCGCGGCCCCAGCACTGGTGCAAGGTATCGCCGCCCAGGCGGCCCATGATGGTCGGCACGATGTCGATCTGGGTGCCCACGGTGTGGTCACGCTCACCGAACTTCTCGCGCATGCCCGGTGCAATCATCAGCATCGGCACGTTGAAGCGACCCAGGTCCATCTCGGTGATCTGCTGCTCATTGCCAAAGCCGTGGTCACCGACGATCACGAACAGGGTTTCCTTGAAGTACGGCTCCTTGCGGGCCTTTTCAAAGAACTGGCCCAAGGCCCAGTCGGAGTAGCGCATGGCCGTCAAATGCTCGTTGAGGCTGCCACGGTCGGTGACTTTCTCTACCGGCAACGGGGTCGGCAATGCGTACGGCGTGTGGTTGGACAGGGTTTGCAGCAGTGCGTAGAACGGCTTGCCGCCTTCGCGCGCCTTCAGTTCTTCCAAGCCACGGTTGAACATGTCCTGGTCGGACACGCCCCATGTCGGGTCGGAGAACACCGGGTCGACGAAGTCATTGCGGCCGATGAAGTTGGTCATGCCCTGGTTGCTGAAGAAGCCCGACTGATTGTCCCAGGCGAAATCGCCGTTGTAGACATACACATCGTCGAAATCACGCGCACTGAGCAACTGCGGCAGGCCCGACAGCTTGTGGCTGCCTTCCGGAGTCTGCATCAGGTATTCGAAACCCGGCAGGTTCGGGAAGCAGGCCATGGTGGCGAACATACCCTGGTGGGTGTGGGTGCCGTTGGAGAAGAAGCGGTCGAACAGCAAGCCCTCGTGGGTCAACTTGTCGAAGTACGGGGTGATATTGCCCGGACGTCCCAATGCGCCCACCGAATGACCAGCGAAGCTTTCCATCAGGATCACCACGACGTTCTTGATCGGCAGGGTTTTCTCGGCCGGTGGCGTGAAGTCACGGCGCACGGCAGCGGTGTCGGTGTCTACCAGCTTCTCTTGCGGCAGCACCAGCATGTCACGCACGGTCTGGGTGGCCAGCGGTTGTTCCAGGGTCGCCTTCCAGATGTTGGCGCGGTCTTCACCAAAGCGCGCCTTGGCCGCCGCGATCAGCGACAAGGTGCCATTGAGGCCCAACTGGTTGGCGAAGTTCGAATCGGTGGTGTAGACGTCACCCCAACGCAGCGGTGGCCCCTGGCGCAGGGTGCCACGGATGGCGACCACAGCGACCAGCAGGCAAACCATGAACACTGCGATGCGGCTGTACCATGGCGCCACCTGGCGCGTGCTGATAGTGCCGCCGCTGAAGGGGCCCCGTGGGCGCGTTGCGCGGTCAGCGCCCTTGAAGGCCATGCTCAGGATCAGCGTGCCCACGGCCCAGGCCAGCAGGTAGCGCACCACCGGGAAACCGTACCAGAGCATGCTCATCACGGTTTTCGGGTCTTCCTTCACATACTGGAAGACCAGGCCGTTGAGGCGCTGGTGGAATTCGCGGTAGAAGTCCATCTCCATCAGGCCAAGGAACAAGGCGATGCTGGACGCGAGGGTCAGCCACAAACGGAAGAACCCGCGCGCTGCCATGGCCCGCACGCTGAACAGCGCCAACAGCAGCGGGATCAGCAGGTACATCACCAGGCGAATGTCCAGGCGCAGCCCGTTGGCGAAGGCTTCGAGGAACGTCGAGGCCGGCGTATCGAGGATCATCTCGCGGTTGTAGACCAGCAACGCCAGGCGCAGCAGGGAAAACATCACCATCATGACCAGTGCGCAGAGCAGCGTATACGCCAGATGGGATTTGACGGTCGGTTGCAGCAGGCGATTTGAAGCTCGCTGCTGATTCAGGGCGTCCGGGTTTGCCATGTCGTTTTAGGACCCATTGGAAGTTTAAGTTGCGAAATAATGCAGTGGCGTCCGTCCCTCGCCCAGGCTGGCTGGGGTAGGCGGTTAACGCGGTGGCACAAATGGTGCCCGATCAAGGCCGGCAAGGCTATTAATTACTGAACGCATGCCACGGCCCTGCCTTTAAGGGCACTGGAGATAGAGCCCTGGCAGCCGGATAAAGCCGGAGAATTGTCTTGGATGGGATGTGAAAATTTCGTGCGGCGAATACTTTCGACACACAAATTTAATTAACGCCGTAGACCCCACTGTGGGAGCTGGCTTGCCTGCGATAGCGGTGTGTCAACCAATACAATGCAAGCTGACCCACCGCTATCGCAGGCAAGCCAGCTCCCACATTGACTGTGCCCGCTCCAAATCGAGTGGGTCGTCAGATCCGCACGTTACCGCGCGGCCCGGCGATAGCCCAGATGATCAGGCCCAGCACTGGCAACAGCAGGATCAACAGGATCCACAGCACTTTGGCGCCGGTGCTGGCGCCGCTTTTGAACACGTTGATGATCGCCCAGATATCCAGCGCGAGGATGATCAGGCCAATCAGACTATTAAACGTGGAACCCATGGTGTCGCTCCTAAGTGAGGGCATGCACTTGTAGGATAGTCAGCCTTGGCGCGGGTTCCGTTTTATTTCAGACGTGTACGGCAATCTTCAAGGCTTCAAGCGAGGGCGCGGCCTTGATGCCGACTTCGGCACACAGTTCCAGCACTCGCGCCAGGTCGTTGCCGAACACCAGCACTGCCTGGATCTCGTCATCCAACAACTGGCTGAAGTTCATCAGCACATAACCGCCATCTTCCGGGCTCAGGGCGCTCATTTGGATCTGGATGCGGTTGAGCGCGGTCAGGTCTTCGGTCTTGGCCAGTTGCTTGGGCTTGAGGTTGAACGCCACGCCCGGACCGAACGACGCAACGATCTGGGCAAACAGGTCGCCATAGGTATCGGCCTGGAACAACACCGTGTCCGGCAGGCTACCGACCACCACCCACTCCCCCAGCGGGATCGGGAAACTGTCGTCGTAGTTGATATCCGGATTGGCCGCCAGGAACGCCGCCGGGTCCGCGTAGGCCTGGGCCGCTTCGTCGGCAATACGCGCTACCTCATCCTCCCCCATGACGCCGGCGCTGATTTTGCTGATGAGTTCGACGAGGGCGGTTTTCATGGGGCGATCCTGTAACGGGCAAGTTTTGAAGGGCGCGTAGCCTACACCAGTTTCTGCAACTGCGCCGCCGTATCCACCGCGCCCATGGTCTGCGCCGCGGCCAGTGCCGTCGCGCCTTGTGCATCGGTGGCCTTGGGGTTTGCGCCTTTACCAAGCAGGTAATCAACCATGTCAACGCGGTTGAACATCGCCGCCATCATCAAGGCCGTACGCCCGTCCGAGGAGGCCGCGTCAATCGGCGTGCCGCCCTCGATCAACGCCTGGACCACCGGCAGGTTGCCTTTGAACGCCGCGCCGGCAATCGGCAACTGGTTCTTGTCGTTGGCGATCAGGGGGTCGGCCTTGAACTCCAGCAGCACTTTGACCGCCTCGGCATGGCCGTGGTACGCCGCGAGCATCAACAGGGTGTCGCCATTGTGATTACGAAAGTTGGCCGGCAGGCCTTTCGCCAACAGTGCAGCAAGCATGGCGGCGTCGCCGCGCCGAGCGACGTCGAAGACTTGCTCGGCAAACTCGGCGGCTTCGTCTTCGGTCATTTGTTTAGGCTGATCTGACATGGGGGCTCCTTGCTGAGGCGACTGACATAACTGTTTAAGGCGCCCAGTGTCGCGATGGAGTTCCCCGGTGTCATGGCTTTTTTGTCAAAAGCCGCCATAGCCAGAATCAATAACGGAATTGCCCGCCCTGGATCTGCGCCAGCAATTGCCCGGTCACCGGCACATAGGTGTCCGAACCCGGCAACCAGGCGTAGACCGGATCATTGCCAGCCTTGTCCGGGTCGAACCCTTGCTCCTTGAGCTTCACTTTCTGGTACTTGAACGTGCCGGTGGTTTCCATCTTCACCTTGATCCGCAAAAACAACGGCACCGCATAAGGGGGCAACTGGCCGTGGGCGAATTGCAGCAGTTCGCGCATGTCCAGGCTGGCCAGCGATTCGCTGGGGGTGATGGCGACCATGCCTGCGCGGCCGTTGGTGTTGTTGATCTCGACGCCATAGGCCACCACTTCAGCGATCTGCGGGTGTTTCAGCAGGACGTTTTCCACCTCGGTGGTCGAGACGTTTTCGCCCTTCCAGCGATAGGTATCCCCCAGGCGATCGACAAATTGCGCATGGCCGAAACCGATGCTGCGAACCAGGTCGCCGGTGTTGAAATAGCGGTCGCCTTTTTCGAATACGTCGGTCAGTACCACCTTGCGGTTCTTTTCCGGGTCGGTGTAACCGTCGAAGGGCGACTTATCATCAATGCGCGCCAATAACAGGCCCTGCCCGCCAGTGGGCACCTTGACCATGAACCCATTGTTGCCGCGCAGCGGTTCGCCGGTGTCATGGGCGTAATCCACCAGCGCCCAATGCTGCAGGCAAAAGCCGATGGTGTTGTCAAAATTCAGCACGTTGGTAAAGCCGATATTGCCGTCGCTGGCGGCATAGAGTTCGCAGATATGCTCCACGCCATAACGCTGCTTGAACTGCGCCCACACACCGGGGCGCAGGCCGTTGCCGACCATCTTGGTCACCTGGTTATCGCGGTCCTGCGCACTCGCGGGCTGGTCGAGCAGATAGCGGCACAGCTCACCGACATAGCCCAGGGTGGTCGCCTTGAACTGGCGTGCATCGTCCCAGAACTGGCTGGCGCTGAATTTGCGCCGAATGGCAAAGCCGGACGCGCCGATAATCGCCGCCCCCCAGCACACGCACAGGCCGGTGGCGTGGTATAGCGGCAAGGTGCAATAGAGGACGTCCTGCGGCCCCATGTCCAGGGCGATACTGCCGAAGCTCACGGCGGTTTTGGTCCAGCGCCCGTGCTTCATGATGCCGGCCTTGGGCAAGCCGGTGGTGCCGGAGGTGTAGATATAGAAGCAGGGATCGTGGAAGAACACCTGCGCCGAACTTGCCGGGTTGTCCACCGGGCTTTCGGCACTGGCGGCCATCAGGTCGATGTAGCCGTCGGGCACCCTACTGCCCGGCTGATCGGCCACGAACCAAGTGCGCTCGGCCGGGATCTGGACTTGATCGCGCACTGCTGCGTAAGGGCTCAGCAATTCGGCACCGACCACAATGGCAACCGGCTTGACCAGGGTCAGGCTGTGTACCAGCGCCCCTTGAGTTTGCGCCGTGTTGAGCATGGCGCAGATGCCGCCCAGCTTGGCCACGGCCAGCACGTTGAGCAGCAACTCGGGGCGATTCTCGATAAACAGCGCTACCACATCGCCCTTGCGGATGCCCTGGGCCTGCAAGTGATGGGCAATGCGATTGGCGCACTGATTGGCGTCGCGGTAGCTGATCACGCTGTCCCCATACAGCAGGGCAGCACCGTCCGGGTTACGCAAGGTGGCTTGTTCGAAATGCCAGCCCAGGCCGCAGGGTTGGTTGGGGTCGGTGACGTTGGCCGCACGCATGCCGCGCACCACCCGTGGGAGCGCCCGAACAATGGCAGGCACCTTACGCAGCATCATGCGCCAGGTGATCATGTCGACTTGCTGATGAGTCATGGAGGGACGTCCCTTTTCTTATTCTTGGTCTGGTCCAGGTACATCGACTGGTGTAACGGAAAATACGTCAGCGGTTCTTTGGCTGTACACGCGGGATTTGAAAAGTTTTGTATCCCGTGGCGGCCGCCCGATGCCTATCCCCCTGACACTCCACCATTTAAATGTGGGAGCCGCCTTGCCTGCGATGACGGCCTGCCAGCCGACCGGGATTTTTCCTGGCAAAAGGCGGTCAGTATCATTACAGCCCTTCCCCTCCTGCCCGGAAAATCACCGGGCAGATAGCGCAAAATGCAGGATGCACGATGGCCCTTCATGCAAATTGCACGAAAATGAAAATCCTATAAATTTATAAATGACTGATTTGTAAGGATTTTCTAGAAAATCCAATACTGGCACAATCACTGCACCTATCACTCCATGCTTGCCAACTTGAGCCAATGGAGCTGATAGACATGAGCCTGATCCAAGATAAATTCGCTTCGGTATTCTCCAACTACGACGTCACCACCCAGCCACGTCCGGACGGCGGTATCCTGTTGACCCTGCGCAACAGCGAAGGTAAACAGGTCAAGCGCTCGATCTCTTATCAGCAGTTGCACACCGCCGATCAACTGACCTGGGTCATCAGCGCCATTCGCCGTGACTTGGCTGAACAAGCCAGCGAACTGCCGCAGATTTCGATGTTGCAAAGCCAGAACCGCTTTGCGCTGCCGACTTATCATTCGGCCTAAGCTGAAAATCCGAAAAAAAAGGGCCGCGACGCTACTCAGCGTCGCGGCCCTTTTTCATGCCGTTAACATAAGCCCTGGCGTGCGGCCTCATTCTTTGCCTGTACACGGTTGGTGACATCCAACTTGCCGTAGATGTTGCGCAGATGAAATTTAACCGTGGCTTCAGAGGTGGCGCGAATCTGGCTGATTTCCCAGACGGTCTTGCCCTCGGAGGCCCATCGCAGGATTTCCAGCTCGGTGGAAGTCAGGGGCTTGCCGGACAAGCTCATGCGTTTTCTGATAGCCGTCGGCACGATAACCAACGGGCGATACGTCTCCTCGGGGCCACTCATTGTTCTCTCCTTATATCTGCTGATGCGCTGCCATCTTTCGGATTCCTCCCATTGACAGATGGCATAAACATTGACGCCGAACAGAGAGTTACATAAAGAGTGGAATCAAAGCGCACAGCACCGAACAAACAGCGTTGCCCTACAAATAATTAAGTTTCTTCCCACAGCAACTTCCAACTTGCCAGGGTTGAACATTCAGTTATCTATGCTTAGTCATCCAGCCTTGGAAAGCGGGCGGCAATCGCATCACCGGTCAAAGAGGGCACAACGCCTTGGGCCGTGTTGAACAAACGCAGTGTCACACAGTGCGGGTTTTCGCCGATGTCGAACCAGTGCGGTACACCGGCCGGGATGATCAGCAAGTCATTCTTCTCACAGCGCAAGCTGTACACATAGTCGCCTATGTGCAGCGTAAACAACCCCTGGCCTGCGATGAAGAAACGCACTTCATCTTCACTGTAGGTACGTTCATCCAGGAACTGTGCGCGCAACTCGTCTTTCTGTGGATGGTCGTGGGTCACGCTGACCACTTCAACAGCGGCGTAGCCCAGAGCATCGATCTGCGCCTGGTACGCGGCGATCATCTGCGCCGCACTGGCGCCCTTTTCGATTGGGCTGGGCTGCCAGCGTTCGAACCGCACACCGTGCTCGGCCAGGGTCGACTGGATGTCGTCGGCATGGGTCAACACTTTGTTCGGGGTGTCCGGGGTGGCGATGGAGTAGACGGCTACATAGCTCATTGCACGGTTCCTTGGTTCGGCTCTTGCAATCGAAGGCCAATGATAATGGCGGCGGCCAGCGCCGCGAGGCTGGCGATACTGAACGTGAAGGTTGGCCCCAGCAGATTCCAGCTGTAACCGGAATACAGGGCGCCGAGCGCGCCGCCGGTGCCGGCCAGCGCGGCATATAGGGCCTGGCCCTGGCCTTGCTGGCGGTCACCGAAGCTGCGTTGCACAAAGGCAATCGCCGCCGCGTGGAAGCTGCCGAACGTGGCGGCGTGCATCAACTGCGCCACCAGCAGCAGCCAGAAAACCTCGGCAAATGAACCCAGCAGCCACCAGCGCAGCGCCGCCAGCAAGAAGCTGGCGAGCAGCACCCGGCGCACCGAAAAGCGCGCAAGAATACGGCTCATGGCCAGGAACATCAGCACTTCCGCCACCACCCCAAGCGCCCACAGCAGGCCGATCACGCCACGGCTGTAGCCCAAATGCTCCAGGTGCAGGGTGAGGAAGGTGTAATACGGGCCATGGCTCATTTGCATCAGCGCCACGCAGGCATAAAACGCCAGCACGCCTGGGCTGCGCAATTGCTTGAGAAAGCCATCGCCGGCCAGGCGGTTGCCGTGGCTGGCCGGCTGCGCGTTCGGTACCCACAGGCTGGCGCCGATGATGCCGGCCATGATTACCACGACCACCACCGGGTAAATATCCAGGCTCAGCCAATCGAACAGGCGCCCCATAACCACCACGGTGAGGATAAAACCAATGGAGCCCCACAGACGGATCTGGCTGTAGCGCGAGGTTTGCTTGTGCAGGTGGGCCAGGGTGATGACTTCAAACTGCGGCAGCACCGCGTGCCAGAAGAACGCGTGCAGGGCCATCACCAGCGCCAGCCAGGCGTAGGTTTTGCTGACAAAAATCAGGCAGAAGCTGGCCAGGGTGCACACCGCGCCGAAGCGCACAATGGCCAGGCGCCGGCCGGTGTAGTCGCCGATCCAGCCCCACAGGTTGGGGGCCACGCAGCGCATCAGCATGGGAATGGCCACCAGCTCGCCGATGCGCGCGCTGGAGAAACCGAGGTGGTCGAAGTACAGCGCCAGGAACGGCGCGGTCGCCCCCAGCAGGGCGAAATAGAAGAGGTAGAAGCTGGAGAGGCGCCAGTATGGGAGCGGTGGGAGCATGTTATTGGGGCTGCTGCGCAGCCCAGCGCGAGCAAGCTCGCCGGCCACAACAAGCTCGCTCATTGCCCCAGGCGATCACAGTTGGCCCAGTATCGGGGTACTCACGCGCACATCGGCATTTTGCCCGCGGTTGCGCAGCAGATGGTCCATCAACACGATGGCCATCATGGCTTCGGCAATCGGTGTGGCACGGATGCCGACGCACGGGTCGTGGCGGCCCTTGGTGATCACGTCCACCGGGTTGCCGTGCACATCGATCGAACGGCCAGGCGTGGTAATGCTCGACGTGGCCTTGAGCGCCAGGTGCGCGACGATCGGCTGGCCGGAAGAAATACCGCCGAGGATGCCGCCCGCGTTGTTGCTGAGGAAACCTTCAGGGGTCATCTCATCACGATGCTCGGTACCGCGCTGGGATACGCAGGCGAAGCCGGCGCCGATTTCCACGCCTTTCACCGCGTTGATGCTCATCAACGCATGGGCCAGTTCGGCGTCGAGGCGATCAAAGATCGGCTCGCCCAGGCCCGGTTTCACGCCTTCGGCCACCACGGTGATCTTCGCGCCGACCGAGTCCTGGTCGCGGCGCAACTGGTCCATGTAGGCTTCCAGCTCCGGCACCTTGTCCGGGTCGGGGCAGAAGAAGGCGTTGTCTTCGACGCTGTCCCAAGTCTTGAACGGGATTTCAATCGGGCCCAACTGGCTCATGTAGCCACGGATGACGATGCCCTGGGTGGCCAGGTATTTCTTGGCGATGGCGCCAGCGGCCACGCGCATGGCGGTTTCACGCGCCGAGCTGCGGCCACCGCCACGGTAGTCGCGTTCGCCGTATTTGTGGTGGTAGGTGTAGTCGGCATGGGCCGGGCGGAACAGGTCCTTGATCGCCGAGTAGTCCTTGGACTTCTGGTCGGTGTTACGAATCAACAGGCCAATGGCGCAGCCCGTGGTGCGACCTTCGAACACTCCGGAGAGGATTTCGACTTCGTCCGGTTCCTGGCGCTGGGTGGTGTGGCGGCTGGTGCCGGGCTTGCGGCGGTCGAGGTCGCGCTGCAGGTCGTCCAGGCTCAGCTCCAGGCCTGGCGGGCAGCCGTCGACAATGGCGACCAACGCCGGGCCATGGCTTTCGCCCGCGGTGGTGACAGTGAACAGCTTGCCGAAGGTATTGCCGGACATGCAGGGCGCTCCGTGAAATCAGTTGAATCAAGTCAACCGTAATAACTTAAGGCGGCCAGTATACGCAGGCTAACCGACTAGTTCATCCTCGAAACCTTACCGGTAGACGTTGGTCCAACCGGCACCTCTCCAATGATGGCGCTATGATGCTGCGAGTTCTGCTGTTCACCTTCACCCTGTTCACCGCCGTGGCCCAGGCCGCCTCCCCTGTTGTCTTGCAACGCCCGATCAGCCTGGACACCGGCAGCGGCCAACTCTTTGGCTCCCTGCTGTTGCCGCAATCGGATAAACCGGTGCCGGTGGTGCTGATCATCGCCGGCTCCGGCCCCACCGACCGTAACGGCAACAGCGCCGACGGCGCGCGCAATGACAGCCTCAAGCGCCTGGCCTGGGTACTGGCCCGGCATAACATCGCCAGCGTGCGCTACGACAAGCGCGGCGTGGCCGCAAGCCTGGCGGCCACGCCGGATGAACGCAACCTGACCCTGGAGGCGTATGTGGACGACGCCGTGGCCTGGGGCAAGTTGCTCAAGGCCGACAAGCGCATGGGCCCGCTGATTGCGCTGGGCCACAGCGAGGGCGCGCTGGTCGCCGCCCTCGCCGCGCCGCAACTTGAACCGGCCGGGGTCATTTCCTTGTCTGGCAGCGCCCGCCCGGTGGACCAGGTGATCCGTCAGCAACTGGCCGATCACTTGCCCCCTGCCCTGCTGCTGCGCAGCAATGAAATACTCGATCACCTCAAGGCCGGCCAGGTGGACGCCGACGTGCCGCGCCCATTGGAGGGTATTTTCCGACCCAGCGTGCAGCCGTATCTGATCAGCCTGTTCCGCGCCGATCCGTCGGCCGCCTTTGCGCGCCTGGACATGCCGGCGCTGATCATTCAGGGCACCAACGATATCCAGGTTGGCGTAGGCGACGCCCGGCAACTGAAGCAGGCCAAGCCCGACGCGCAGTTGACGGTGATCGAAGG
The DNA here is from genome assembly GCF_021605325.1 of Pseudomonas sp. PA-7-1E. Taxonomy (NCBI): domain Bacteria; kingdom Pseudomonadati; phylum Pseudomonadota; class Gammaproteobacteria; order Pseudomonadales; family Pseudomonadaceae; genus Pseudomonas; species Pseudomonas sp. PA-7-1E. The sequence continues at coordinate 134,674 of NZ_WKFA01000008.1, read as the reverse complement.
CATGAACCACGTGATGCGCATCGTGCCCAATAACGTGAAGCAGCAACTGGCCTCCTACAATGACCCGAAACTGCCGCTGGCTGCGGAGCTGGGCCAACGTATCGTCAGCTTTATCGAAGGACTTCAACCCCGTTAAGCGGCAATTGGCCTCCAGTTCTGGGAAAAACGGCCGATAAGTCCAGAGTCGACAGTAAAAAGATTGTCGGCTCGCAGGGCTTGGACAGGATCGCGCCGCATGACAACCACCGAAACAACACCCGAATCTACCGCCGAAACTACGGCCGCAACCGAAGCTGGCGCCGCAGCGGCCCTGCCGTGGGCCGACGTTCACGCCGAACATTTCAAGATGCTGCGCCTGGCCCCGCTGGCCACCGACCGCGCGACCGGCGCACGGCCGTTGCGCTTTGTGCAGTTCGGCTATGCCGAGCGCCATGATAAACACCACAGCCTGTTGCGCATGGTCATCCAGTTACCGGGCCAGCGAGTACGGCGCGAGCAGAACCACCTGGATATCTGGGTCGATCACGATAAACACCGCGTGCATTTCGGGCCCGGCAACAGCCTGGAAATCGAGCCGGCCAACCGCGGTATCGGGCGCTTCCTGGTGGCCCAAGGCGCCGCCTGGGCGAAGAAGAAGTGGTCACACTACCGCGTCGACGGCGTGGACCTGGCCAACAAGGACGCCCTCAACGAAGCCACGCGCCTGCGCCGCGATCACTTCCTGCGTATCCAGGGTTTCGATGTGGCCTACGCCGATGTGCAGCACCTCAAGGGCAATGTGCAACCCGGCAAGGTCAGCGACGTGCTGGACAGTTGGAACACCGAGAAAGTGCAGTTCGTGGAGATCCTGGAAGCCGCGCAGATGCTGCAACAGGCAGAGCAGAACCTGGCGGAGCAGGAAGTGAAGCTGCGCAAGGAAGAGGAAAAAGTCACCAAGTTCAAGCGTGAAGACAGCGGGCTGCGCTTTACCATCACCTGTCTGGTGGCGTTTACGGTGTTTCAGGCGGGGTTGTTGATCTGGATTGCCACACACCGCTGATAGATTGAAATGCAATCAAAATGTGGGAGCTGGCTTGCCTGCGATAGCGATGTATCAGTAGCACAAGTGCAAGCTGACCCACCGCTATCGCAGGCAAGCCAGCTCCCACATTGACCGAGTTTCTGCAGTTATATCCGGGCAGCGAAAACGGCCTGGTGTTGGCGGCACTGCTCAGCCGTCAACATAAACACCCCATGCCCACCGCGCTTGAAGTCCAGCCAGGCGAAATCCACTTCCGGGTACAGCGCCTCGACATGCACCTGGCTGTTGCCCACTTCGACAATCAGCAGGCCCTTCTCGGTGAGGTGGTCCGCAGCTTCAGCCAGCATCCGGCGTACCAGGTTCAGGCCGTCGTCGCCGCAGGCCAGGCCCAGTTCCGGTTCGTGCTGGTATTCATCGGGCATGTCGGCGAAATCTTCGGCATCCACGTAGGGCGGGTTCGACACGATGAGGTCGAAACGCTGGCCGGGTAGCCCGTCAAAACCATCGCCCTGCACGGTGTAGACCCGCTCGTCGACGCCATGGCGCTCAATGTTCTGGTTCGCCACTTCCAGGGCTTCGAAGGACAAGTCTCCCAGCACCACTTCGGCCTCGGGGAATTCATAGGCACAGGCGATGCCGATGCAACCGGAGCCGGTGCACAGGTCGAGGATGCGTGCCGGCGGCTGGGCCAGCCAGGGTTCGAAGCGGTCTTCAATCAGCTCGCCTATGGGTGAACGCGGGATCAATACGCGCTCATCGACGATAAACGACATGCCGCAAAACCAGGCTTCGTTCAACAGGTAGGCCGTCGGCACTCGCTCATGGATACGGCGATGCAGCAAGCGCTGCACGTGGGAGATTTCCTCTTCTTCCAGGTTGCAATCCAAATAGCTGTCGGCGATTTCCCACGGCAGGTGCAAGGCGCCCAGCACCAACTGCCGGGCTTCGTCCCAGGCATTGTCGGTGCCATGGCCAAAAAACAAGTCTTCCCCATGGAAACGGCTGACAGCCCAACGAATATGGTCGCGCAAGGTGCGCAGGCGGGAAGTGATCACGGGGCAAGCTCCTGGAAAAAACGACTGGCGATTCTAACAGCCTTCACCTGTACCGACGATGTACGAAAAACCTGGCGCCGTACGTCGGATTTCATCGAATCTGCCCGCATTGTGTTAAACAGGCCTGCCTCTTGACATGGCTGCACGCCAGCAACGGCGTACCTTACGATAGTAGCGATTCACAGAAGCGCTCAGCCAGTGGACAATGTCGCAAAAGCCCCACTCACAGGAGCCCCAGAATGTCCGTTCCAAAGACGATGTTTCAACTCAGCGGTCGCGGTTACGCAGCAGCCAACCTCAATCATGCGACCCTGGTGATCATCGACGCCCAGAAAGAATACCTCAGCGGCCCGCTCGCCCTCTCGGGCATGGACGCGGCGGTAGAGAACATCAAGCAGCTTGTGACCGCAGCGCGCAGTGCCGGGCGCCCGATTGTGCATGTGCGGCACCTGGGTACCGTGGGCGGCCTGTTTGACCCCCAGGGCGAGCGCGGCGAATTCATTCCGGGCCTTGAGCCTGAGGGTGACGAAACCATCATCGGCAAACTGCTGCCCAGCGCCTTCCATGGCACCGGCCTGGAAAAACACCTGCAAGACCTCGGCTCCCTGGACCTGATCGTCTGCGGTTTCATGAGCCACTCCAGCGTCAGCACCACCGTGCGCGCGGCCAAGAACCTGGGCTTTCGCTGCACGCTGGTGGAAGACGCCTGTGCCACCCGCGACCTGCCCTACAAGGGCGGTATCCTGAGCGCCGAGCATGTGCAGCAAACCGAAATGGCCATCATGGCAGACAACTTCGCCACCCTGGCGCTGGCCAAAGACTTGATCTGATGCTGCTGGCGGTGAGCGGCGTGTTTATTGCTCCGCTCATCCGCAAAGCCCTCTCATTTGGCGCATTTACCTCTCCCCCCGGAACAACCTGTGTATCTTCCGGTCGAAGGGCCGATACCCTGGAGGAAAGGTCGGAATGAAGATATCCGATGGTTTTGATGCTCGTCGCTTGCGCCCCAAGGGCCCGAGCAATTGGCGTCTGCGCCTGGTAGCGTGCATTGCCGCGTTGCTGGCGATAGTAGGCTTGTTGTTGGCAGGCGCTGGTGGCGCCGGTCTGTTTGGGCATTCGCCCGCCCTGGGCGAACTGAATGCCAGCCCGGGCGGCTCGGCACTCCTACTGGGGATCGGCTTGCTGGTGCTGTGGTTGGGCGTGTGGTTGTGGCGTCGCAGCCGCCGGAAAATGCGCCAGCCGCTGTCGTTGAATATCGCCTCTCACCTGATGAAAAAGCACGACTGATGGCGCTTGGATAGCGTTTCCTGCGCCCTGGCCGCCGCGATTTAGGTAAACTGCCCGCCCTTCGCGGAGGCTGACATGCAAGACGACGATTTTTCCCTGTTCAAAAACGAGCTGCGCGGCGTCAAGCCGATCAAGCACGACCGCGCCGACACCGGCAAACCCAAGACTGACCGCGCGCAGATCGCCAAGCTGCGCCAGGCCGCGACCGTGCGCACCGATGCCACTACCGTGGACGGCCTGTCGGACCAGTTCGTGATCGACGTCGGCCCCGAAGATGAACTGATGTGGGCCCGCGACGGCGTGCAGGAAAGCCAGATGCGCAAGCTCAAGGCCGGCCAGATCCCGTTCGAAGGCAGCCTCGACCTGCACGGCATGACCGTGGAAAAAGCCCGGGAAACCCTCTGGGCCTTCCTGGCCGAAGCGACCAAATTCGAAATCCGCTGCGTGCGCGTCACCCATGGCAAGGCTGTGCGGTTGGACGGCAAGCGCCCGATGATCAAGAGTCACGTCAATACCTGGCTGCGCCAGCATGCCCAGGTGCTCGGCTTTACCTCCTGCCAGGCTCGTCACGGCGGTGCCGGCGCGGTGTATGTGATGCTCAAGCGCACCATGATGGAAGGGCGCGACGAGTAACAAGTGCCATCGTCAGGCTTGCAGCGATGTGTCCGCCACCGTAACCTTGCGCTTTGCGAAAATCCCACAGGTAGTTTCATGTCCCTGGAACAGAATTACACCGCGATCCTCGGCCAACTCGGCGAGGACGTGTCCCGCGAGGGCCTGCTCGACACGCCAAAGCGTGCCGCCAAGGCAATGCAGTACCTCTGCCGCGGTTATGAACAGACACTCGAGGAAGTCACCAACGGTGCCTTGTTCAGCTCTGACAATAGCGAAATGGTGCTGGTCAAGGACATCGAGCTGTACTCGTTGTGCGAGCACCACCTGCTGCCGTTTATCGGCAAGGCCCATGTGGCGTATATCCCGAGCGGCAAAGTGCTGGGCCTGTCGAAGGTCGCACGCATTGTCGACATGTATGCGCGCCGCCTGCAGATCCAGGAAAACCTCAGCCGCCAGATCGCCGACGCCGTATTGGAAGTGACAGGCGCCCTGGGCGTGGCCGTGGTGATCGAGGCCAAGCACATGTGCATGATGATGCGCGGTGTGGAGAAGCAGAATTCGTCGATGATCACCTCGGTGATGCTGGGTGAGTTCCGCGAGAACGCGGCCACCCGCAGCGAATTTCTCAGCCTGATCAAGTAACCGGTTGGGCAGGAAGGAACCGGCGTTCATCGCCGGTTTTTTTTCGCCTGCAGAAATCAGGTAAGCTGCGCCCCCTCAGTCATGGGCAAGAGGTTTCAGCCATGTTCGTCAAAGCACTTCGAGTGGGCCTCGGCCACGTCATCATCGCGGGCGACTTGCTTACCCGCCCACGCAAAAAGCAACGCCCTGCCGAACAACAGGCCAAGGTCAATGCTGCGGCCAAGGACCTGACCCTGTATCAGTTCCACGCCTGCCCGTTCTGCGTGAAGACCCGTCGCACCCTGCACCGCCTGAATGTGCCGGTGGCGCTCAAGGACGCGAAGAACAACGAGCAGGACCGCCAGACCCTGCTGGAGCAAGGCGGCAAGATCAAAGTGCCGTGCCTGCGCATCGAAGAGAACGGCCAGACCACCTGGATGTATGACTCCAAGGTGATCATTGACTACCTGGACAAGCACTTCGCTGCGATCTGAAGTACGCGGCGATCAATGTAGGAGCGAGCTTGCTCGCGAAAAACGTCAACGATAACGGGGGCTGCCTGAATAAACGCGGTGCCTGTGAGTTCTTCGCGAGCAAGCTCGCTCCTACAGAAATCAGGTGGGTATTGTCAGGTCGAGATCCAGCAATGCCGAACCCAGGCACTTGCCGTGGGCGTCCAGGGCCAGCGAGCGGGTTACGCCGCCGCGCAGGATTCCCGGCAGGACGAAGTTCAGCGCCTGCACGTTCGGCAACTCATGGCGCTGAACCGGTGCCGCATCGGGATCGCGTAAATCGGCAAAGAGCTCGGCCACGCGCTCAGCCGTCAGCTGTTCACACAGCAACGGATAATCCTCGGCGCGATAGGCAATGATCGAGATGTTCGACGTGTCTCCCTTATCCCCGGTGCGGGAATGGGCCAGCCTGTGCAGTTTCATTCTTCAATCCTCGGTTTGACCGCTTCACGGGGCAACAGCAACGACCCCACCGCCACCACCTGACGCACACTCTTGCTCGCCCCACCGCCGCCGGCCGGGCCGTTCGTGTAGAGGGTCTCTACTTCATTGCCGACCCGCACGGCGTCGCTGCGCTCGTCACAACGGGCGGCAACCCGCAGGCGCACTTCCCAAGGCTCGACGCTGCTGCGAGGGCCGTGCAATGAATCCATGCCGATCAACTCGGCACGCAGGTCCTGCATGTTGACCCCGATCAACGCGAGACGCTTGAGCACCACTTCCCGCGCCAACTCGGCCCGTGCGACAGCGCCGGGACCACCGTAGGACATCTGCCCTTCACCAATCCAACCGTCCAGATAACCGACGCTGACCTTCAGTTGATCAGGCCGGACACGCCCACTGGCTCCCTGGGCACGCACCCGGTCCACGCCCTCCTCGACAAACCCCACCAGGGAAAAGTCGGCCGTCACATCCGGGGTCAAATAAGCTGCCGGGTCGTGAACTTCATAAATCAGTTGTTCGACGCAGGTCGCGCGGCTGACCCGCCCACCCGAGCCTGCCACCTTGGTGATCACTGCGTTGCCGTCGGCGTCGATCTCGGCCAGGGGAAAACCCAGGCGCGCCAGATCCTCCACATCCTTGAAGCCTGGATCGGCGAAATAACCGCCACTGACCTGCCCCGCGCACTCAAGCAAATGCCCCACCAGCGTGCCCCGGCCCAGTCGCGGCCAATCATCGAAGGCCCAGCCGAACTCGAACATCTGCGGCGCCAGGAACAGCGAAGGGTCGGCCACGCGCCCGGTGATCACCACATCGGCGTCGGCGCGCAACGCTTGAACAATGCCCTCCACGCCCAGGTAGGCATTGGCAGAAATCAGCCGCTCACCCAATGCGCCTACGGTCTGGCCGTTATCCAGCAACTGCTCGGCAGACAAGGTATGCAGCACGTCATCCCCGACCACCGCCACAACCTTGAGGCCCAGGCCCAGCTCGCCAGCAATGCGCCGTACTTCACTGGCCGCCGCCAGCGGGTTGGCCGCGCCCATGTTGGTGATCACGCGCAGGCGTCGACGCCCCGTCCCCTGCCCCACAAAGGGCAAGACACGGCGCATGCGCTCAGCCAGCAGCGGGTCATAACCGCCTTGCGGTTCGCTGATACGCGCCTGTTGCGCCAGGGCGATGGTGCGTTCGGCCAGGCATTCGAAGACCAGGTAATCCAGGTCGCCGTGTTCGGCCAGTTCCACGGCGGGTTCTATACGGTCGCCGGAGTAGCCGGCGCCGGAGCCGATGCGCAAGGTGTTCATGTCAAATCACTCCCAGGAGCAACGCCGTCAGGGTCATCAACACCGAGGCGGCAAACAGGAAAGGAATGGTGAAGCGCTGGTGATCGGCCAGTTCGATCTTGCACAGGCCCACCAGCAGGAAGGTCGCAGGGGTCAGCGGGCTGACCGGGAAGCCGGTGGTGTGCACGCCCAGCAGCGAAGCCTGGGCCACCTGAAGCGGGTCGACGCCCAGGGCTTTGCCGACTTCGGCGATCACCGGCATCACGCCGAAATAGTAGGAATCTGGGTCAAACAACATGCTCAGGGGCATGGACAAAAAGCCCACGACGGCCGGGATCAACTTGCCGTGGCCCGCCGGAATCTGCGCCACCGCCACTTCGGCGATGGCCTTGAGCATGCCGGTGCCTTGCATGATGCCGGTAAATACCCCGGCCGCGAGCAGGATACTGGCCATGGTCAGGGCGGTTTTCGCATGGGCGTCAATGCGCGCACGCTGGGCGTCCACGTTGGGATAGTTGATGCACAACGCAACCACGGTGCCGAGCATGAACATCACCACCGGGTCGACCCAGCCGGCGATCATCACCACCATCACCAGCACGGTCAGCACCAGGTTGACCCAGAACAACCGTGGACGGCGCAGCTTGATGTCGTCATCGCTGAGCACTCGTTGCGGCACCGCCTCCACGCTGGAACCGGCGCCCAGGCCCAGGCGTTTTTCTTCGCGATGGCCCAGCCACCAGGCGCAGGCGAAAATAAAGATCAACCCGACGATCTGCACCGGGATGAGTGGCTGGAACAGGTCGGCCACTGGCACATGCAGCGCCGCCGACGAACGCAGCACCGGGCCGGTCCAGGGCAGGAAGTTGACGCCGGCGGCCATCGCACACACGCAGGCGAGGATGCGTTTATCAATGCCCAGCCGCGTATACAGCGGCAGCATCGCCGGCACCGTCACCAGAAAGGTCACCGCGCCAGAGCCGTCCAGGTGCACCAGCAACGCCAGGGTCGCGGTCCCCACCACAATCCGTGTAGGACGCGTGCCGACCGTGCGCAGGATGCGATCAATGATGGGATCGAGCATGCCCGCGTCGGTCATGATCCCGAAAAACAGGATCGCGAACACAAACATGCCGACCACAGGGGCGACGTTCTTGATACCGGTAATGATGAAGGCACTGGTTTGCAGGCCGAAGCCGCCGATCAGCGCAGCGATGATCGGCAAGGCGATCAAAGCCACCAGTGGCGAGAGGCGCTTGCTCATGACGGCAGCGAGCAGGCACAGGATGGTGATGACACCCAGGGTTGCGAGCATGGGTTACTCCAGGGCGGCCTGGTTGGCCGGTTATTGTTTTCCCTGGAGTATTGGAAGCGGGTTAGTCTTTGTAAATTGGAATATTGGGCCTAGAACGTTCGGAAAAACAAAATGAAGAACTCGATCCAGCACATCCAGGCGTTCCTTGCGGTGGCCCGCACTGGCAGTTTCACCAAAGCGGCCAACGAGTTACACCTTTCGCCGTCGGCCCTCACCGTGCAGGTGCAACAACTGGAAGATTGGCTCGGCGTCGCCCTGCTCGACCGCAGCCCGCGCCACGTGAGCATTACCGCTGCGGGCCAGGAGGCGCGCGGGCCCATGGAAAAACTGCTGCTGGACCTGGACAACATCGTCACTGGCTCCCGCGACCTCGCCGCCTTGCGCCGTGGAGTGGTAACCATCGCCGCGCTGCCCTCAGTCTGCGCTGGCGCCCTGCCCCCGGCCTTGCGCCTGTTTCGCGAACGCTTCGCCGGCATCGAAGTGCGCCTGCATGACCTGGTGGCCCAGCGCATTCACGCAAAGGTCCGCAACGGCGAAGTGGATTTCGGCATCGGCGTGCGCGCCCGCCTGAGCCACGGCCTGGACTTCGTGCCCGTGCTTAATGATCGTTTGTGCGCATTTGTGCCGTCAGGCCATGCGCTCGCCCGCCATCGCCAACTGACGCTGGAACAATTGGCGGACCAGCCGATCATCCTGACCGGGCGCGACAGCAGTGTGCGCGAGCAAGTGGACACGCTGTTCGATGAGACACGGTTGACGCTGAACGCCGGCATGGAGGCCAACTACATGTCGACCGTATTGGCCTTGGTGCGCCAGGGCCTGGGCATCAGTGTGTTGCCGGAGTCAGCGGCCGATAGCCTGGAAGGTTTGAAGCGGATCAGCATCGATCATTCCGGGGTGAATCGGGAGATCGGGTTGATCAGCCGTAGCGGGATGGGCTTGAGCCCGGCGGCGCAGCGCTGCTTTGAACTGCTCAACAAAGCACTGCCTGACACGCCGCCGCGCTGAATGTGGGAGCAGTCTTGCCTGCGATGCAGACACCTCGGTTTAGCCGGGGCACCAGGGTGACGCTATCGCAGGCAAGCCAGCTCCCACATTGGACCGAGGGAGTCAGTCGAGCATCGCCACGTACTTGGGATGACTGGCCACGCGCTGCAACCACGCCTGCACCGCCGGATACGGCGCCAGGTCAAAGCCGCCTTCATGGGCCACATGGGTGTAGGCATACAACGCAATATCGGCAATGGAAAATTGCTCGCCCACTAAATAAGGCGTGGCTTGAAGCTGACGCTCCATCACCCTCAAGGCCTTGTAACCGCCTTTGTGGGTGGTCTTGTATTCTTCCAGCCGATCCTCGGGCATGTTCAGGTAAAACTGAATGAACCGCGCCACCGCAATGTAGGGCTCGTGGCTGTATTGCTCGAAGAATTGCCACTGCAGGACTTGCGTGCGCAGGCGCGGTTCGGTCGGCAGGAATTCGCTGCCATCGGCGAGGAAGTTGAGGATCGCGTTGGACTCCCACGGGCAGGTGCCATCTTCGAGCTCCAATACCGGGACCTTGCCATTGGGGTTCTTGGCCAGGAACGCCGGGGTCTGGGTATCACCCTTGAGGATATCGATATCAATCCATTCATACGGGATGCCCAACAGATTGAGCATCAATTTGACCTTGTAGCAATTGCCCGACTTGTAATCGCCATAAACCTTGTACATGGGGCTCCCCTTTTTCGCCGCGCTGACCGAATGCTTGCGCCCACAAGGTGCGGGTATCGAAGGCTTGTTTCAAGGCGTCGTGCAGAATAAATCCCTTGGCGTGGGCCTTTCATCCCTTTTCGCCAAGATAATCGAAAACATTATTTGCTTTATTTGTATACAAAAGCATAATTCGCTTCGTGCGAGTTCCTGACCTTTTGGTCAACAAAGCCCGCCAGTACCTCAAAGCGCGGTTGCCCACTCATGTAACCGGCGCTGGAAATAACAATAAAACGATTGAGGAGTACTCGCTGTGGATAGCCGTAAAACCGAAGCCCCTACGTTGGATCTGGCCGCGCCCCGAGGCGGTTGGCTGGAGCGCCTGTTCAAACTGCGCTTGCATGGCACCACAGTGAAGACCGAGCTGATCGCCGGCCTCACCACCTTTATCACCATGGCCTACATCATTTTCGTCAACCCCAACATCATGGCCGATGCCGGTATCGATCACGGCGCGGCTTTCGTCGCCACCTGCATCGCCGCCGCGCTGGGCTGCCTGTTGATGGGCCTGTACGCCAACTGGCCAGTGGGCCTGGCGCCGGGCATGGGCTTGAACGCGTTTTTCACCTACACCGTGGTCGGCACCATGGGCTACAACTGGGAAACCGCCCTCGGTGCGGTATTTGTCTCAGGTGTGCTGTTCATGATCCTGACGCTGTCGCGTATCCGCGAATGGTTGCTCAACAGTATCCCGGTCAGCCTGCGTCATGCCATGGGCGCGGGCGTGGGCCTGTTCCTGGGGGTGATCGGCCTGAAAACCGCCGGCATCATCGTCGACAGCCCGGCCACCCTGATCAAGCTCGGCTCCCTGCATGAACCCGCCCCACTGCTGGCGGCGGTGTGCTTCCTGCTGATCGCCATCCTCAGTTACCACCGCGTATTCGGCGCGATCCTGATCAGCATCATCGCCGTGACCCTGGCGGGCTGGGGCCTGGGCCTGGTGCATTACAACGGCATTCTCTCTACCCCACCGAGCCTGGCACCGACCTGGATGGCCATGGACGTGATGGGTGTGTTCAATGTGAGCATGATAAGCGTGGTATTTGCCTTTCTTTTTGTACACATGTTCGACACTGCCGGTACACTGATGGGCGTTGCCCAACGCGCAGGGCTAGTCAAGGCAGACGGCAAGATCGACAACCTGTCTCGTGCATTAAAGGCCGACAGTGCTTCCAGCGTGTTCGGCGCCATGGTTGGCGTGCCGCCCGTGACCAGCTATGTGGAAAGCGCTGCCGGTGTAGCTGCCGGCGGCCGCACCGGCTTGACTGCCGTGACCGTAGGCGTGCTGTTTGTGGCGGCGATGTTTTTCGCGCCGCTGGCCGGCATGATTCCCGCCTATGCCACGGCGGGCGCATTGATTTACGTGGCAATGCTGATGATGGCGAGCATGGCCCATATCAATTGGGATGAAGCCACCGACAGCATTCCGGCCATCGTGACCGCGATCATGATGCCGTTGACATTTTCGGTCGCCGACGGAATTGCCCTGGGCTTTATCACCTATGTGGCGTTGAAGGCCGGCACCGGCAAGTACCGTGAGATTTCCATCAGCCTGTGGGTGCTGTGCGCGATCTTTATCGCCAAGTTCATCTTTCTGTAGTTCAGGAAGGGCTGAAAAACCGCCTCACCTTCGGGTGGGGCTTTTGCACGTAAGGGAGAACTGTAGATGAACCTGGATACCTGGCTGTTGTTCAGCGGCGCTGCGCTGGTTGTGATCCTGATCCCCGGCCCGCTGTCATTGTTGATGATCAGCAACAGCCTCAACTTCGGCCTGCGCCGCTCTTACCCGGCGTTTCTGGGCGGCGTATTTGCTTCGATCTGTCTGCTGAGCGCCTCGGCACTTGGCCTTGGCGCGTTGTTGCTGGCATCTGAGCAATTGTTCAGCGCACTGAAGATCGTCGGCGCGCTGTACCTGTTCTACCTCGCCTGGCAAAGCTGGCAGCAATCGCGCCTGCCGAGCGCAGGCGCCGAAGTGCCACCGTCCCCGGCTGTGCCGCGCTTTGGTGCGTTGTTTGGCCGGGCCTTCGTACTGGGGGCCAGCAACCCCAAGGACATCCTGTTTTTTGCGGCCTTCCTGCCGCAGTTTCTCAGCGCCGAGCAGGCGTTTTTACCGCAATTGTTGATCATGATCGCCACCTGGACGGTGCTCGACCTGTTGTGCAAATTGGCTTACGGCTTGGGCGCCCATGGCGCCGCGCGGTATTTGCGCAGCGGTTCGGGCCAGAGCTGGTTCAACCGCACCAGCGCTGCGCTGTTTGGCGGCGCCGGTGCAATGGCTCTCATCAACGCTAAGGGTTCAATTTGACGAAATAGACAGTGGGGGCCAACTGCCCCTTTGTGGGCCACTGAATGCCGGCCACAATCCGCACCAAGCGTTGTTCTTGCATCGCGTTGTCAACCGCCCTTAATAAAGCAGAGTCAGGGTGGGAGTTGATGGCTACCCGAACCCACTTGTCCGAAAGCTTCGTTCTCACGCTAATTCGCCCTGTCTCAAACCATTGGTAGGCCACGTAGTAAATTGTGCTCGAACGGGGATGAGTCACGACTGATTCAATACTGTTTTCTCCAACAGGTAACCCTGGACGTCGCACAGACAAGTCCACAATGCGGTAACCCTGCTGCTCCAACACGGTTCTGACGGCGGCGCGCTCTGCTTCAAGCCTCTGCGTCCTGACCGGTCTGACAGCATATTGCAGGCTCGGGTCTAACGGATGAGGCGGTATGAAGTCGACACGCGTGAAGCCGGGCGCCTTGCCTTCAAAACCGATGTATAGATATTCGCTGCGACGTTCATTAGGTCGCAACATCCGCAGTAAATCATCCGTTTGACCGCTCCTCGCAGGAGGCGCGGGAAGCCATTCGTCCAGCGTCGCGCGGATGTCGAGCAAATGGCTTGCCGTGGCAGCCCGGGAAGGACCTGACAACTCAACCAACCTTATGACGGCAAACGTTCGAGCGTCATTCGTCAGGGTGGGAAAGGCCATGGTCACATACTGCCTCAACGGCCTGTCGAACAGTGCCGGATGATTTTGCCACCCACCTGAAGGCAGGCGTGATACGGGAATAGGCTGGTCGCGAATATCAGTGCTTGTCCAGCGCATGATATCGGTTAGCGCGGATCGCCCCGGTGGCTCATTTCGGGTGATAAACACCAGGCCGTTCAACGGTGCACGATCACCCTGCGGGAGCATCCGGTAGAAACCGCTGCTCGGATCCTGGATGGCGGTATAAGGAGGAGCCACGCGTAAAAACCTGGCATTGAGCTCAGAACCTCTGGGACCCACGCCTACCTCAAACACGCCAGCCGCCGGAAAGTCTACAATTTGACTGGGTTGGACTTGAACACGCCAACTCAGCCACTGAGTATCCGTTGTACGTGACTGCACAATCCGATTCTCGGTAGCCGTGCGCGTACGAGGGGGTTGCCAATCCGGCAATGGGGAAACGGGCCATGGGTTATGCACCCCGGAGCTGGGCCCAGGTTGTGGCGCATTCATGCCCAACAACCACTCTTTAGGCTCTTGAATGTTGATGACCAACTCATCCAGTCCCGGTTCCCGGCTATTTCGCAGACGAAATACCTCTTCGCTTTCGCGCTGGTAAACCGGGTAATGGTGCGTATCGTCCGCTATGAACTGCTCACCGTTCTTGACATGCACGCCTTGCCTGCCCGGCCCTTTCAACGCTACGGCGCCCTCGGGCTTACCCTTGATTCTGAAACGGTCCAAGAGCTTCGATTGCGTCACCAGCGACGAAGACGCGCTGGGCAAATGACTACGTATTGCCATCGGCAAGCGACGGATACGACTCAGAACCTTCATCGGCGAACGCATACCTATGACCTTACCGCCCTTCACTTTGGGAACAGGTGCAAAGTCTGTCGCCAGTTCGACCGCCAGAAACAGGGTCATGAACGCCACATCCACGGCATCGTTAGGGTCGCCAAAGCGATGATAGCGTCGGGCAGCCAACAGCAAATCATGGAAGTCGTTAGCCTTACCGAATAACGGAATCAAAATACCCAGCAACCCGCGCCTGGTGGCCTCGCTCTGCTCTTCAAGACGTTGAACCCGATAAGTCGCCAACATCCAGCTGGAGTTACTGACGGCTTGAACCCGCCCTTGCAGCTCCAGCGAGCTGGCCGCGTACAGCAGTGCCATGGCGTCAGGGTAGGTGGTGGGCACCGCCGCCAACCAGTTCGCTGGTGCACTGGCAATCTGCTCGTGGATCAGCTCTTCGATTTCATTGACCGCTGGCGTAGGCTCAAGGTGCGTGATTTTGAATGAGCGGAAAAACTCATAGCTCCTCCACACACCTTCGAAGAATGAAAAACCGGCGAGGATATGGTCCACGTCATAAATCGAGCTGGTCTTGTTTGTTGCATCGACGTTATGGGCGATGGCCTCGAATGCCCAACCCGGTGCAACCTGTCGCGCCAGAACCTTAACGTAATCGGGCTCTGCAGCCATACGATTGAGCGCCGCCAGGGCTACTCCCACACTGGTGTATTCGCTGATGACCAAGGCTTGGGGCGCGGCCGGCCAGTAAACCACGCAGCGTCCGCTGGCCTGGTCCGCCATCACCACAATGCCTGCGATGTAACGATCATGCAGCATCGTGTGTCCTACCAAATGAACCACACTGAGCGTCAGCCGCTGCCCGTTCTTTAACAGGTCTTCAGCCGTGCGGGCTGCCATTGCAACCTTGAACAGGCTCTGCGCCTGGGCGCTCAAACCCTGGGCGGCCGCTGAAAAAAGCTGCATCTGCGCGCAGTCCCGCAACGTGCGATTTATCAGCACAGGGATACGTTCTTCCCTCTGACCGCTCGCCCCCGCAGGGTAAAATGCACGGTGGGCCCGTATCGCGTAATTACCGCCGATATCCAGCGAAGACACGGTGTTGATCAGATAATCGGCGTTCAGTCGCTGGCGCCACTGCGGTTGCAGATAGCGGCCGCGTGTCAATCGCGGGCGTGTCCAGGGTGCTTGCGAGTCAAGGTTATGCAAGGCCAGTTGCAGCATGCTGAACGTGTGGCGTTTGAGGCTGGGTGTCACGATGACTTTGCGATCGCCCGGCGTGCAGCGACTTTCGTGGCCACAAAAACTGCTGTAGGTGTCATCCGGCAAGTCGATCAACGGCTTGTCGATGTCCAGTTCCGGGTAAAAACCGTCTTCAGTCAAACGAGCGATCAATGCACTGCGGGCGAAGGTGTCCAGGTCAGGCAGGATCTGCACGAGCCCGCTTTCAGCGGCAGCGGCACTGCCCAGGTACCTGCGCTTGAGGCGTTGGAATTGTTTGAGCTGGGTACGCGTTGCGCTGGCCAGCCACGGTGGAGATTCTTTCATCTCAAGCGCAACTTTACGCAGCACGTCCACATTGGCCAACGCCTGGCTCAAAGCATGGTTGGGAGGAAACGCCAGATGTTGGTGCAGCTCGACCACCCACAACAAGCGGCTGACCATCGCATCCTTCACCTCGCCGAAAAGCCCCGTCATGCCACCGATGCGTTTGCTCAACCCTGCGTAGTACATCACCAGGTTTTTCAGCGAGAGACCCGTGGGGCTGATGTAGACAGGCTCGTAACGCACAGCCAGCGTGTTGCGCACCGCATGGGCGCGCAAGTCGTGGAGCTTATCCCGTTCGACACAACCCCATAACCTGGAATAGTCACTGCTGCCCAGTGTCGCTTTGAGCCCCTGCGTCAGCGCCTCCAGGCCGGAAAAAGCCATAAGCCCGCCATAGTCTCCAAACGCATACAGCACCACCGGAATTGCGCCTGCCGGTTTTTTCAGTGCGGTCACTCGCGTCACCACCCACACGTTATGCAGCGGATAGAAGGCATCCGGCGCGCTGCCCACCGAGACCGACAGCACCTGGGTTCGACTGCCAGGGCGTTTGCGCGCTGCAGGCTGGTCCAGCACTTCGCTAATCACGTCACGATGCGCCGTGGATATGAGCTTGAGCTGGTGTTGCAACTCAACCTCACAGCGCAATGCTTCGACCTGGGCGCTCAAAAACAGCGCAGCACGCCTGCGCCCTCCCCCAGGGCGCGCAAGCCAGAACGGCAAATCGAACAGTTGATGCTGCGCATCCTTGATCTGTGCGCTCAACACCTGCGTGTGCTCCTTGCGCTGACGCTCGAGCGCCAACACCTGCTCAAACGCCGCGCTCTGCGCACTCGGATCATCCTGGTTAAGCAACGCAACCAGGCCTTTTTCATAGCGTTTGACCTGTTGCTCTGCCGTAAGCCGGGCCAGCTCGGGCATCGCACTGGCAAACAGGATTTCTGGCTCCCGTCGCTGCCGGTCCCAGATAAGTAATTGGTCGCACACGTTGTGCAGCCGGGCGCTGCCTGCCAGCCGTTTGCGAGCTTGCTCGATCGAACGGAGAAAGGCCGTGGCCGACAACGTTTCAGGCCGCGGCCTGCTTGCAGCGAACACATGCGCGTGATTGATCGCCAGCGCGCAGGCCAACTCATTCGCCCACTGGCCATCCAGCAACGCCCGGGCGCTCAGAGCCAACGCATCCTCCGTCACCGCCGCGCCACGCACGACAACGGAGGCTGGGCTCAGGTGATCGGGTCGGCATAATTGGTGACGACGCTTTAGTGGCAAGCATTGCCAGAGTTCATCGAACAGCGTCTGACTGGTCAACGCCAACAGGCCGCATTGAAGCGAGAAGAACGACGGGTACTCGTAAAAATGGCGGGCCACGCCCGGCAGGTAAATCACATGCGGCGCACCCTCGGGGTCGCCGTCTCGATAAATATGCAGTGCCCCGGGAATCGCGACTGCAGGCAAGCCTGGCCACATCAATTGGCTTACCCGCACGCTGGCCCAACTGCCCCCGGCGCGCTGGCGCGCCTCGGTGTCGGGGGCATCCACCAATTGCTGGACCAGGGTCATTCCCGCAATGGAAATCTCATCCAGTTGCCGTGCCATGAAAGCCTGCTCGGCAAAAGCTGCGGCGTATGATTCAGCCCAGCGTTCCTGACGTGTGTGCCACGATCCATGCGCCAAGGCCTGCCAATATTCCGTTACCGCTTGAGGCAGCCGCTCCAGCAGGTTCATCGCGATCATGCGTCGCAACACCTGCAAAGGCGTATACGGCAGCCGACGGTTTGGATCGCCCTTGACACTCAAGGAGGTGAATTGATTGAGGTTGTCCGGTACCGAAGGCAATGCCAGCGACAGCAGCGCCCGGTCGGTCAAACTGTCAACTTTGGCGGCCGCCCCCGGCAATGCCGCCTGGGTAAACAGCAGGCTGTCGGGGTCAATTTCAAATTCCTTGCGCAGCGCGGCACGAATCACTCCCAGAACCCGGGGCGCATGACCTATCAAGCGGGCGAGCACTCTGGTCGACTGGAAACACCGCCGGTCGGCCTCCGCGAGCTGGTTGATCAGGCGGCCGGGCTGGGGATGAGTGTTGATGCGCCGAGTCAGTTGATCGCGCATCTGCTGCACGCGTTCGGCAGTGATATCCGGATCATCTGAATAGATGTTGCCGATGGCTGAAGTCATGGTGCTTTCTTCTTGATGGAAGGACAAACACCAGCCTAGGCAGCGTCGCGGCTCAAAAGGCGTTAGATAATTGAACACACCACGGGCGAAAAAAAGCCCGCAGTGTGCGCGGGCGAAACCAACGAAGAGCATTTGGGGGTATGAAGCGAGGTGACGACTCAGCTACCGCGATAGGTGGAATAGCTGTAAGGCGAAATCAACAGGGGTACATGGTAATGCTCTTGCTCGGCGCTGATGCCAAAGCGTAGTACCACTACATCCAGGAAAGCCGGCTCCGGCAGCTGCACGCCACGGGCGCGGTAGTAATCGCCAGCGTTGAATTGCAGCTGGTAGACACCGCTGCGGTAATCGTCGCCTTGCAACAGCGGCGCATCGCAGCGGCCGTCGCTGTTGGTGGTGGCGGTAGCGACCAGCTCAAGCTGCGCACCTTCGACGCGGTACAGCTCAACCTTGATTGCGCTGCCGGGGCAACCGTGCGCGGCGTCCAAAACGTGTGTGGTCAAACGTCCCATGGCTTTTATGCGCCTCCCGAAGTCAGTCATAGAGAAACCCGCACTCTTTCAGGGCAGTGAAAAAGCCGGCGATGGCTGATTAAGACATTTTCAAAGAAAATTGTACACAATAAATTTCACAGCGCTTCAACCCCCTGTAGGAGCGAGCTTGCTCGCGAAAAACGCCAACGATAACGCGGGCTTCCAGGATGAAAAGTGGCGCCCTCAGATTATTCGCGAGCAAGCTCGCTCCTACAGTGGGCTTTTTCATTTTAACCTGACCACTCAGGCAAGTTTCTTGCACAGACCCGTAGAGAGCCCGTTCAGAAAAAATGCAGAAATGCAGGCTTACAAAGTTTGCAATAAGTTGTATACAATCACTCATCGCTGTGACGCCACTCAGTCATTCCACTGCCCGGACGCCACACACACCTGCTACCACGAACAAGAAGGAAGACTGCAGTGAGCGCTGACTACCCACGCGACCTGATCGGTTACGGCAGTAACCCTCCTCACCCCCACTGGCCGGGCAAGGCACGCATTGCGCTGTCGTTCGTACTCAACTACGAAGAAGGCGGCGAGCGCAACATTTTGCACGGTGACAAAGAGTCCGAAGCCTTCCTCTCGGAAATGGTCTCGGCGCAACCGCTGCAAGGCGAGCGCAACATGAGCATGGAGTCGCTGTACGAGTACGGCAGCCGTGCCGGTGTGTGGCGCATCCTCAAGTTGTTCAAAGAATTCGACATCCCGCTGACCATCTTCGCCGTGGCCATGGCCGCCCAGCGGCATCCGGATGTGATCCGCGCCATGGTCGCCGCCGGCCACGAGATTTGCAGCCACGGCTACCGCTGGATCGACTACCAGTACATGGACGAGGCCCAGGAGCGCGAGCACATGCTCGAAGCCATCCGCATCCTCACCGAACTCACCGGTGAACGCCCATTGGGCTGGTACACCGGGCGCACCGGCCCCAACACCCGTCGCCTGGTCATGGAGGAAGGTGGCTTCCTGTACGACTGCGACACCTACGACGACGACCTGCCCTACTGGGAACCCAACACCCCGAACGGCAAGCCGCACCTGGTAATCCCCTACACCCTGGACACCAACGACATGCGCTTCACCCAGGTGCAGGGTTTCAACAAGGGCGATGACTTTTTCGAGTACCTCAAGGATGCCTTCGACGTGCTGTACGCAGAAGGCGCCGAAGCGCCGAAGATGCTATCGATCGGCCTGCATTGCCGCCTGATCGGTCGCCCGGCACGCCTGGCCTCGCTCAAGCGCTTCATTGAATACGTCAAAGGCCACGATCAGGTGTGGTTCACCCGTCGCGTGGACATCGCCCGTCACTGGCACCAAACCCACCCTCTCCCGGGAGCGGCGAAATGACTGCGTTCCAGACCCTGAAACCTTCGACCTTGAGCCGCGACGCCTTCGTCCAGGCCTTTGCCGATATCTATGAACACTCGCCATGGGTGGCCGAAAAGGCCTTCGACCTGGGCCAGGACGCGTCGATCGACCAGATCGAAACCCTGCACCAGCGCATGAGCGATATCCTGTTGAGTGCTGATCACGCCTCGCAACTGGCGCTGATCAATGCTCACCCGGACCTGGCCGGAAAAGCTGCCGTCCAGGGCCAACTGACCCAAGCCAGCACCGATGAACAAGCGGGCGCGGGTATTCACCAATGCACGGCCGAAGAGTTTTCTCGCTTCACCGAGCTGAATGAGGCCTACAAAGCCAAATTCAAGTTTCCCTTCATCATGGCGGTAAAAGGCAGCAACCGGCATCAGATCCTCGCCGCGTTCGAAACGCGCATCCACAACTCGGCAGACACCGAGTTCAAGTGCGCGCTGGACGAGATCAACAAGATCGCGTTGTTCCGTTTACTGACCCTCTAGCAGTCCATCCCCAGCCACTCTATCTAAGGCAGACAAGAAGAATGAAAGCTTACGCCGTACCTTTCGAAAAGTTCGTCAACCTGGCCGACGCCCGCCTGGGCACCAAGATCATCTCGGTGACCGATGACTGGTTCGCTGACGCCAACCGCCTGTTCCAGCCGACCCCGGCCGTGTGGAAGGAGGGCGTTTTCGATGACAACGGCAAGTGGATGGACGGCTGGGAGTCACGCCGCAAGCGCTTCGAAGGCTACGACAGTGCGGTGATCCGCCTGGGCGTGCCGGGTTCGATCAAAGGCGTGGACATCGACACTTCATTCTTCACCGGCAACTTCCCGCCGTCGGCTTCCCTGGAAGCCTGCTTCCTGGCCTCGGGCGAGCCGGATGCCAACACCCAGTGGGTGGAAGTGCTGTCAGCCGTCGAGCTGCAAGGCAACAGCCACCACTACCACGAGATCAACAACGACCAGGCGTTCAGCCACCTGCGCTTCAACATCTACCCGGATGGCGGCGTGGCCCGTCTGCGTGTGTACGGCGTGCCGTTCCGCGACTGGTCTTCGGTGGGCGACAACGAACAGGTCGACCTGGCTGCCGCGCTCAATGGCGGTCGTGCCCTGGCCTGTTCCGACGAACACTTCGGCCGCATGAGCAACATCCTCAACCCGGGCCGCGGCATCAACATGGGCGATGGCTGGGAAACCGCACGTCGTCGCACGCCAGGCAATGACTGGGTGATCGTCGCCCTGGGTCACCCGGGCGAGATCGAGAAAATCGTGGTCGACACCCTGCACTTCAAGGGCAACTACCCGGACACCTGCTCGATCCAGGGCGCCTTCGTGAAAGGCGGCACCGACAGCCAGATCGAAACTCAGTCGCTGTTCTGGCGCGAACTGCTGCCGGCGCAGAAGCTGGAAATGCACGCCGAACACACCTTCGCCGAGCAGATCAAGGCGCTGGGGCCGATTACCCACATCCGCTTGAATGTGTTCCCGGATGGTGGTGTGAGTCGCCTGCGCGTCCTGGGCAAGGTCGCCAAATAACACCCGATCGTCCCCACGCTCTGCGTGGGGATGCATCCCGTGACGCTCCGCGTCACACAGCGGACGCAGAGCGTCCAGGGCAGCGTTCCCACGCAGAGCGTGGGAACGATCTATAGACAAGACAAGAAGACAGCCATGCGCACACTGATGATCGAACCCCTGACCAAAGAAGCCTTCGCCCCTTTCGGAGACGTTATCGAAACCGATGGCAGCGATCACTTCATGATCAACAACGGGTCGACCATGCGCTTTCACAAACTGGCCACGGTCGAAACCGCGAAGCCGGAAGACCACGCCATCATCAGCATCTTCCGCGCCGACGCGCAGGACATGCCGCTGACCGTGTGCATGCTGGAGAGACACCCGCTGGGCAGCCAGGCTTTCATTCCGCTGCTCGGCAACCCCTTTCTGATCGTGGTCGCGCCACTTGGCGATGAACCTGTATCGGGCTTGGTCCGCGCCTTCGTCACCAACGGCAGGCAGGGCATTAATTACCATCGCGGCGTCTGGCACCACCCGGTGCTGACGATCGAAAAGCGGGATGACTTCCTGGTGGTTGATCGCAGTGGCACAGGCAATAACTGCGATGAGCATTTTTTCAAAGAGGATGAGCGTTTGATCCTCGCCCCCCACCAATAAGAGAAGGTCTGATCACCCGACAACAAGGGTGACAGGCGAGAGGTAAAGACTGTGGAAGCACATCTGTTGGAATGGCTGAACCTGAGCGTGCGCTGGGTTCACATGATCACTGGCGTCGCCTGGATCGGCGCTTCTTTCTACTTCGTCTGGCTGGAAAACAACCTTAATCGCGTCAACCCCAAGAACGGCCTGGCCGGTGACTTGTGGGCGATCCACGGTGGCGGTATCTACCACCTGGAAAAATACAAACTGGCCCCGCCGACCATGCCGGACAACCTGCACTGGTTCAAATGGGAAGCCTATTTCACCTGGATGTCGGGCGTCGCGCTGCTGTGCGTGGTGTTCTACCTCAACCCGACGCTGTACCTGCTCGCCCCCGGCAGCAGCCTCAGCGGCACCGAAGGCGTGTTGCTGGGCATCGGTTCACTGTTCGCCGGCTGGTTCATCTACTCCTTCCTCTGCGACTCGGCCCTGGGCAAACGCCCTGCCCTGCTCGGCTTGATCCTGTTCGTGCTGTTGATTGCGGCGGCTTACGGCTTCAGCAAGGTGTTCAGCGGCCGCGGTGCCTACCTGCACGTGGGTGCGGTGATCGGCACGATCATGGTAGGTAACGTGTTCCGTATCATCATGCCGGCCCAACGCGCGCTGGTGGCGGCCATCGCCGAGAATCGCACGCCCGACCCGGCGCTGCCGGCCAAAGGTCTGCTGCGCTCACGCCACAACAACTACTTCACCTTGCCGGTGCTGTTCATCATGATCAGCAACCACTTCCCGAGCACCTATGGCAGCCAATACAACTGGCTGATCCTGGCCGGGATCGCGGTGGCGGCGGTGTTGGTGCGCCATTACTTCAACACCCGGCATGACAGCCAGAAGTATGCGTGGACCTTGCCCGTAGGCGCCTTGGCGATGATCAGCCTGGCCTACGTGACCGGGCCCAAGCCGGCTGAACCGATTGCCAAGGCACCGGCTGCCATCGAGTACCAACCCCTGCCAGAAACCGCACTGGGCGGTGGCTTGAAACCGGCCGCGCCTGCCGCACCCGCCGCTGAACCGGCACCGGCCCAGGCCACCACGGACTTCGGCCAGGTGCACCACGTGATCGAGCAACGCTGCACCGTGTGCCATTCGGCCAAGCCCACCAGCCCGCTGTTCAGTACGGCACCGGCTGGGGTGATGTTCGACACACCGGCACAGATCCAGCAGCAGGCGGCGCGGATTCAAGCGCAGGCCGTGGCCAGCCAGATCATGCCGCTGGGCAACATTACCCAGATGACCCAGCAGGAACGGGATTTGATCGGCACCTGGATTAATCAGGGGGCCCGTACCAACTGACTGTTTCACACCGTTCCCATGTGGGAGCTGGCTTGCCTGCGATAGCGGCAGATCACCAACATTTTCGGTGACTGACACACCGCCATCGCAGGCAAGCCAGCTCCCACAAGGGAGATCAGTGATGGTTTGAAGATTAAGTTTCATCCGGCAATTGAATGCCAAACAACACAAAAATAAAAAGATTCGAGGTGTTGCATGTCCCAGTTAGAAACGCAGACTCCTGCCGCGCCCGCCATGGTGCGGCTGCCCCTCTTGCAACTGATCCTGGTAGGCCTGCAACACGTCTTGCTGATGTACGGCGGTGCCGTCGCCGTGCCCCTGATCATTGGCCAGGCCGCCGGCTTGAGCCGTGAAGAAATCGCCTTTCTGATCAACGCCGACCTGCTGGTAGCCGGTATCGCCACCATGGTGCAGTCGTTCGGCATCGGCCCCATGGGCATCCGCATGCCGGTGATGATGGGCGCCAGTTTTGCCGCCGTGGGCAGCATGGTCGCCATGGCCGGCATGCCCGGCATCGGTTTGCAGGGCATCTTCGGCGCGACCATCGCCGCCGGGTTCTTCGGCATGCTCATCGCACCGTTCATGTCCAAGGTGGTGCGCTTTTTCCCGCCGCTGGTGACCGGTACGGTGATCACCGCCATCGGCCTTTCGCTGTTCCCCGTGGCGGTGAACTGGGCCGGCGGGGGCAGCGCCGCCGCCACGTTTGGCTCGCCGGTCTACCTGGCGATTGCCGCCCTGGTACTGGCCACGATCTTGCTGATCAACCGCTTCATGCGCGGCTTCTGGGTGAACATCTCGGTACTGATCGGCATGGGCCTGGGTTACGCGCTATGTGGTGTGATCGGCATGGTCGACCTCAGTGGCCTGGCCCAGGCGCCGTGGGTGCAGGTGGTGACGCCGTTGCACTTTGGCATGCCCAAGTTCGAGTTGGCGCCGATCCTGTCGATGTGCCTGGTGGTGGTGATCATTTTTGTCGAGTCCACCGGCATGTTCCTCGCCCTGGGCAAGATCACCGGCCAGGAGGTCACGCCGAAGATGCTGCGACGCGGCCTGTTGTGTGATGCCGGCGCGTCGTTCTTTGCCGGCTTCTTCAACACCTTTACCCACTCCTCCTTCGCGCAGAATATCGGCCTGGTGCAGATGACCGGCGTGCGCTGCCGCTCGGTCACGCTCATGGCCGGCGCGTTCTTGATCGTGCTCAGCCTGTTGCCCAAGGCGGCCTATCTGGTGGCTTCAATTCCACCTGCGGTACTCGGCGGCGCGGCGATTGCGATGTTCGGGATGGTGGCCGCAACCGGGATCAAGATTCTGCAGGAAGCCGACATCGCCGACCGCCGTAACCAGTTGCTGGTGGCGGTGAGCATCGGCATGGGCCTGATCCCCGTGGTACGCCCGGAGTTCTTCGCACAGCTGCCGTTGTGGATGAGCCCGATTACCCACAGCGGCATCGCCATGGCCACCCTCAGCGCGCTGTCGCTGAACATCCTGTTCAACATCCTCGGCGGCGCTGAGCGCCCCGAAGTCGCGCATACGCATTGATTCCTTTGTTAGTACAAAAATAACAACAAACAGGGAACCCCCACATGCACAACCTTGACATGGGGCCGGCCACACGCCGCGCCCCATTCTTGCCCCTCGCGCTCTGTTACAGCGCACTTGAGCCCAGGCCTGGGAGCCAGTATTCTCCGCGCCCGCTCGAATCGACTCAAAAAAAAACAGCGAATGTAAAAGCTGACCTAAAGGCCAACTTATCCCGGCCTGATGTTTGCTGCCAAAGTGCACAAAAGTCCCCTGAATTCGACTGCATCCGCTGCAGCCGACGGGGATTTTTTGGCTTTTTCAGCACCTTGGCGCAGCTCTTGCTAAAAGCATCAAAGCTGACCGAACAGACGATTTTTGCAGCGAACCAAAAGGCGCCACACCAGAGCGCCTGCGTAGAAGAAAAACCATAAAATTTTAACTCGGGAGCAACCGAATGAAACCTATGTTCAAAGGCCTGATGCTGGCTGGATCACTGTTGGCCGGTGGCCAGGCCGTAGCCGGTGACTTGTTGCAGTGGCAAAACAACAGCCTGACTTATCTGTGGGGCAAGAGCTTTACCGTCAACCCGCAGATCCAGCAAACCGTCACCTTCGAACATGCCGACGCATGGAAGTACGGCGACAACTTCTTCTTCCTCGACCGTATCTTTTACAACGGCAAGGAAGACGGCAATGTCGGCCCGAATACTTACTACGGCGAGTTCAGCCCGCGTTTGTCGTTCGGCAAGATCCTGGACAAAGACCTGTCGTTCGGCCCGATCAAGGACGTGCTGCTGGCCTTCACCTATGAGTTCGGCGAGGGCGATAACGAGTCCTACCTGCTGGGTCCGGCATTCGACTTGAACATTCCCGGTTTCGACTACTTCCAGCTGAACTTCTACCAGCGCCAGACTGAAGGCAATCGCCCGGGTGACGGCGTGTGGCAGATCACTCCGGTATGGTCGTACACCATTCCCGTGGGTAATTCCGACGTGCTGATCGACGGTTTCATGGACTGGGTGGTGGATAACGACAAGAACGCCCGCGGCACTTATCACGCCAACCTGCACTTCAACCCGCAGGTCAAATACGACTTGGGCAAGGCGCTGCATTGGGGCGACAAGCAGTTGTATGTGGGTTTTGAATACGACTACTGGAAGAACAAGTACGGGATTGAAGACAGCGGCGCCTTCAAGACAACCCAGGACACAGCAAGCTTCCTGGTCAAATACCACTTCTAAAGGTTGATCGCGGTTCCCTGTGGGAGCTGGCTTGCCTGCGATCGCGATGTGTCTGTGCCAGCAGTGTTGGCTGGCATACCGCTATCGCAGGCAAGCCAGCTCCCACATTCAGTTCGGCGTCAGGCCCAGGAAACGGGTGATTTCTTCGCGCTTGGCCAGCGCATCCTTGCGCCCCAGTTCGATCAACTCGCTGCAATACCCCGCCTCGAACAACAGATAACTCAACACCCCTGCCCCGCTGGTCTTGGTTGCCCCAGGCCCCCGTAAAAACACACGCAACGCCGCCGGCAATTCTTGGCGATGTCGCGCGGCGATTTCATCGATGGGCTGGCTGGGGGCAATCACCAACACCTCTACCGGCGCCAGGCCCTGCACCGCCGCATCCGCAGGCACGACGCGGCTGAACTGGTTCAAGCGCTCCAGCAGTTCGATATCGCTTTCCAGGCTGTCAATGAAGGTGCTGTTGAGCATGTGCCCGCCGATTTGCGCCAGGGTCGGTTGCTGGCCGGTGTAGGTGCGTTGCGTCGAGGCTTCATTGCCCCTTGGGTTGCCGCTCACACCGACGACCAATACGCGGCTGGCCCCCAGGTGCAAGGCCGGGCTGATGGGCGCGGACTGCCGCACTGCGCCATCGCCGAAGTACTCTTCGTCAAGTTTGATCGGAGCGAACAACAGCGGAATTGCGGAGCTTGCCAACAGGTGCTCTACCGTCAGTTGGGTCGGTACCCCAATGCGCCGATGACGCAGCCAGGCATCGATGGTGCCGCCGCCCTGATAGAAGGTCACCGCTTGCCCGGACTCATAACCAAAGGCCGTCACCGCCACCGCCTGCAAGTGCTTGCGGCGGATAGCCTCGTCGATGCCGTCCAGGTTCAAGCGCGCTTGCAGCAAGTCACGCAGGGGAGAGCTATTGAGCAACGCCACCGGCACCTGGGCACCCAGGCCCAACAGGCTGTGGATCAGGAAGCGACTGGCCTGGCGTATCACCCCCGGCCAATCGCTGCGCAGCACCTGATGACTGCGAAAGCCCTGCCAGAACGCTGTCAGCCGTTGAACAGCCGCGCAGAAGTCACTGGCCCCACTGGCCAGGCTCACCGCATTGATGGCGCCGGCGGAGGTGCCGACGATCACCGGAAAAGGATTCGGTGCCCCTGGCGGCAGCAATTCGGCAATCGCCGCCAGCACCCCCACCTGATAAGCCGCTCGCGCCCCGCCGCCGGAAAGAATCAAGCCTGTGACCGGTTCGGCTGGGCGCATTGCGTCACTCCATGATGAGAAGGGGTTGGGATTATCGACGGCGCTTTTCGTACAGCTTGGGCTCACCCGGCGGCCGACTCTTGAAGCGGCGATGGGTCCACAGGTATTGCTCGGGACATTCGCGCACCGAGGCTTCGACCCACTGGTTGATGCGCAGACAGTCGATCTCGTCGGTTTCACCCGGGAAGTCGGTCAGCGGCGGATGGATCACCAGGCGGTAACCGCTGCCGTCAGCCAGGCGCTCCTGGGTAAACGGCACCACCAGCGCCTTGCCCAGGCGAGCGAACTTGCTGGTGGCGGTGACGGTAGCCGCCTGGATACCGAACAGCGGCACAAAGATGCTTTGCTTGGCGCCGTAGTCCTGGTCTGGCGCGTACCAGATGGCGCGGCCGGCACGCAGCAGCTTGAGCATGCCGCGCACGTCGTCGCGCTCCACGGCCAGGGAATCGAGGTTATGGCGTTCACGGCCACGGCGCTGGATAAAGTCGAACAGCGGGTTGCCGTGTTCGCGGTACATGCCGTCAATGGTGTGCTTCTGCCCCAGCAGCGCCGCGCCGATTTCCAGGGTGGTGAAGTGCAGCGCCATGAGGATCACGCCCTTGCCGTCCAACTGTGCCTGCGTGAGGTGCTCCAGCCCTTCGACATGGGCCAGGCGCGCCAGTCGCGGCTTGGGCCACCACCAGCTCATGGCCATTTCAAAGAAGGCAATGCCGGTGGAGGCGAAATTTTCCTTGAGCAGGCGTTTGCGTTCCTTGGCGGATTTTTCCGGGAAGCACAGCTCTAGGTTGCGCGCCGCGATACGGCGACGATCACCTGCCACGCGGTACATGCCCGCGCCGAGCAGGCGACCAATGGTCAACAGCGCCCGATACGGCAACTGGGTGACCAGCCACAGCAGGCCGAGCCCCAGCCATAGCAGCCAAAAACGCGGGTGAAGAAATACAGCTCGAAAACGCGGGCGATCCATTACAGATTCCGGTAAAGACAAGGGCCGCGCATTCTACAACGGTTCGACTCGGCTTGCGGCGGGTGAGTGTTCTCGTTATAAGTCTCGACACTTTTCGTGACAAGCCGCTTTCGCCGACCATGAGCCAAACCGAACCGCTAGACCAAGATCCCGTGTTCCAGCTAAAAGGCAGCATGCTCGCCATTACCGTGCTGGAACTGGCCCGCAATGACCTCGACGCCCTGGACCGCCAACTGGCCGCCAAGGTCGCCCTGGCGCCGAACTTCTTCAACAACGCCCCGCTGGTGCTGGCGCTGGACAAGCTGCCGGCTGGCCAGGGCGTGATTGATTTGCCCGGCCTGATGCGCGTATGCCGTTCCCATGGCCTGCGCACACTGGCGATTCGCGCCAGCCGCATCGAAGACATAGCCGCCGCCATCGCCATTGAACTGCCAGTACTGCCACCGTCCGGTGCCCGCGAGCGTGCGCTGGAGCCATTGGTCGGCGAAGAAAAGAAAAAACCGGAAAAACCACCGGAGCCTGCGATCAGGCCTACAAAGATCATCACCTCGCCGGTACGCGGCGGGCAGCAGATTTACGCCCAGGGCGGCGACCTTGTGGTGGTCTCCTCGGTCAGCCCGGGGGCGGAACTTCTTGCCGATGGCAACATCCATGTATACGGCCCGATGCGCGGACGCGCCCTGGCCGGCATCAAGGGGGATACCAAGGCACGTATTTTCTGCCAGCAGTTGACCGCCGAGCTGGTTTCCATCGCGGGTCAGTACAAGGTTTCCGAAGATTTGCGCCGCGATCCACTGTGGGGCGCTTCGGTACAGGTCAACCTGTCGGGCGATGTGTTGAACATCATCCGTCTTTAACGGATACTGCCGCATTTTCCAAGCATCTCTAGACTCTGATAGCAAAGCGAAACCGGCAAGACTTGTGTAGGACTAATTGGAAGTTGGTGTTTCCCCATGGAAACTCCTTCTTTTCCTGCAAAGGCTGTCCGCCTGCAGCGAGTTTCAAGAGATGTTTTTCAGGGACCGAAAGTCCTTTTTCCTTAGGGGTGAAACACCTTGGCCAAGATTCTCGTGGTTACATCCGGCAAGGGTGGTGTGGGTAAGACCACCACCAGCGCCGCTATCGGTACCGGCCTCGCTCTGCGCGGCCACAAGACAGTCATCGTCGACTTCGACGTCGGTCTGCGTAACCTTGACCTGATCATGGGCTGCGAGCGTCGCGTGGTGTATGACTTCGTCAACGTGGTGAACGGCGAAGCCAACCTGCAACAGGCCCTGATCAAGGACAAGCGCCTTGAGAACCTGTACGTGCTGGCCGCCAGCCAGACCCGTGACAAAGACGCGCTGACCAAAGAGGGCGTCGGCAAAGTGCTCGCCGAGCTCAAGGAAACCTTCGAATACGTGGTCTGCGATTCCCCGGCTGGTATCGAAACCGGTGCTCACCTGGCGATGTACTTCGCCGACGAAGCCATCGTGGTGACCAACCCGGAAGTCTCCTCGGTACGTGACTCGGACCGCATGCTCGGCCTGTTGGCCAGCAAGTCCAAGCGCGCCGAAGAAGGCCAGGACCCGATCAAGGAGCACCTGCTGCTCACCCGCTACAACCCGGAGCGCGTCAACAACGGCGAAATGCTGGGTGTTGAAGACGTGAAGGAAATCCTCGCCGTGACCCTGCTGGGCGTGATTCCGGAATCCCAGGCCGTCCTGAAGGCATCCAACCAGGGCGTACCGGTGATTCTCGACGACCAGAGCGACGCCGGCCAGGCGTACAGCGATGCCGTGGATCGCTTGCTGGGCAAGACCGTGGAACACCGCTTCCTCGATGTCAAGAAGAAGGGATTCTTCGAGCGTATCTTTGGAGGCAACTAAACAATGAAATTTCTCGACTTCTTTCGCGCCAACAAAAAGCCAAGTACCGCGTCGGTAGCGAAAGAGCGTCTACAGATCATCGTGGCGCACGAACGCGGCCAACGCAGCACGCCGGATTACCTGCCAGCCTTGCAGAAGGAACTGGTCGAGGTGATCCGCAAGTACGTCAATATCGGCAACGATGACGTGCATGTCGCCCTGGAAAATGACGGCAGCTGCTCGATTCTGGAACTCAATATCACCCTGCCCGATCGTTGATCGAACGGGCGGTCGCCACGGCGGCTCCACTGACGGCCCCCTCGCTCCTACAGGGTGAGGGGGCCGTCAGTGGAGCCGCCGTTGGCGTTTGTTACGAGGCTGTTTAATGCCGCTGTCCAATATCCACATCCTGCATCAGGACGACGCTGTCCTGGTGGTGAACAAGCCGACCCTGCTGCTCTCGGTGCCTGGTCGCGCCGACGACAACAAGGACTGCCTGATCACTCGCCTGCAGGAAAACGGCTACCCAGAAGCCCGCATCGTCCATCGCCTGGACTGGGAAACCTCGGGGATCATCCTGCTGGCCCGGGACGCGGATACCCACCGCGAACTGTCCCGCCAGTTTCACGACCGCGAGACAGAAAAGGCCTACACCGCCCTGGCCTGGGGCCAACCGGCACTGGACAGCGGCAGCATCGACCTGCCCCTGCGCTACGACCCGCCGACCAAGCCCCGCCACGTTGTCGACCATGAGTTCGGCAAACATGCCCTGACCTTCTGGAAAGTGCTGGAGCGTTGCGGCGACTGGTGCCGCGTAGAGCTGACACCCATCACTGGGCGCTCACACCAGTTGCGCGTGCATATGTTGTCCATCGGGCATCCGTTGCTGGGCGATGGTCTGTACGCCCATGAACAAGCCCTGGCCGCCTGGCCGCGCCTGTGCCTGCATGCAAGCATGCTCAGCTTCACCCATCCGCAAAGCGGCGAGCGCCTGCGTTTCGAGTGCCCAGCCCCTTTTTGAAGGGCTGATGCGGTCAAATGTGGGAGCTGGCTTGCCTGCGATATCGGCGTGCCAGCCAATACATCTGGCACAGAAAGACCGCTATCGCAGGCAAGCCAGCTCCCACAGGGTTTGGTGTGGTTCTCGGCCCTGCACGCTCACTCCAAATATCTGGCCAATACGGTAAACTCTCGCCACTGCTGTCTGGAGCTATTTATGCGCGAAGCGTTGAATCAAGGCCTGATCGACTTCCTCAAGGCCTCCCCTACTCCTTTTCATGCCACTGCCGCCCTGGCCCAACGCCTGGAAGCGGCCGGTTACCAGCGCCTCGACGAGCGCGACACCTGGGCCACCGAGGCCAACGGTCGCTACTACGTGACCCGCAACGATTCCTCGATCATCGCCTTCAAGCTCGGCCGCCAATCGCCGCTGCAGGACGGTATCCGCATGGTCGGCGCCCACACCGACAGCCCGTGCCTGCGGGTCAAGCCCCAGCCGGAGCTGCAACGCCACGGCTTCTGGCAACTGGGCGTGGAAGTCTACGGCGGCGCGCTGCTGGCGCCCTGGTTCGACCGCGACCTGTCCCTGGCAGGCCGTGTTACCTTCCGCCGCGATGGCAAGGTCGAGAGCCAACTGATCGACTTCAAGCTGGCGATCGCCATCATTCCCAACCTGGCCATTCACCTCAACCGTGAAGCCAACCAGGGCTGGGCAATCAATGCCCAGACCGAGCTGCCGCCGATCCTGGCGCAGTTTGCCGGTGACGAGCGCGTGGACTTTCGCGCCGTGCTCACCGAACAGTTGGCCCGCGAGCATGGTTTGAATGCCGATGTGGTACTCGACTACGAGCTGAGTTTCTACGACACCCAAAGTGCTGCCGTGATCGGCCTCAATGGCGACTTCATTGCCGGTGCGCGCCTGGACAACCTGCTGTCGTGCTACGCCGGTTTGCAAGCATTGCTCACCAGCGACACCGATGAAACCTGCGTGCTGGTGTGCAACGACCACGAAGAAGTCGGCTCCTGCTCGGCCTGCGGTGCCGATGGCCCGATGCTGGAACAGACCCTGCGTCGCCTGCTGCCCGAAGGTGAAGAATTCGTACGCACCATTCAGAAATCCCTGCTGGTGTCGGCAGATAACGCTCACGGTGTGCACCCCAACTACGCCGAGAAACACGACGCCAACCACGGCCCGAAACTCAACGCCGGCCCGGTGATCAAGGTCAACAGCAACCAGCGCTACGCCACCAACAGCGAAACCGCCGGGTTCTTCCGCCACCTGTGCATGGCCCAGGAAGTGCCAGTGCAAAGCTTCGTGGTACGCAGCGACATGGGCTGCGGCTCGACCATCGGCCCCATCACCGCCAGCCACCTGGGCGTGCGCACCGTGGACATCGGCTTGCCGACCTTTGCCATGCACTCCATCCGCGAGCTGTGTGGCAGCCATGACCTGGCGCATCTGGTCAAGGTGCTGGGGGCGTTCTACGCCAGTCGCGATTTACCCTGAGACCGAGGCGCGCCCATCGCGGGCAAGCCCGCTCCCACATTTGATCTGTGAATGCATTTCAGTGTGGGAGCGGGCTTGCCCGCGATGGGTTTCCAAACAGATATAAGGCTATCTGACTCACATCAACTGCACTTCTGCCAATCCGGCCTAGACTTGTCAGAACTTCCAGTCCCACAAGGCCGCCCCTCGCCATGATCTCAATGTCCTCATTCCACGCCATGCTGATCCCCATCGTGATCGGTATGATCATGCTCGCGGTCGGCTTCAACTTTCGCGACAAGCCTCTGGGCGTGTTTGGCATGTGGATCGGCATGCTGTTGATCCTCGGCACCGTGCTCTACAAGATCCTCGCCAAACTGGCGCAGTGACAAATGCGCTCGCATTGGGCATAGCGGCCTCGTACACTCGGTCAATTCGTCGTTTTCAAGGTTGACCGCCTCGTGTTCTCCCGTCTGTTTGCCCTGCCCTGCTACCTGCTGATCGCCCTGCTCACGCTGCTGCCAGTGATGCCCGCCCAAGCCGTGGGCCTGCCCGGGATGCTGGGCGGTTCCAGCAAGACCCAACCCCAGGCGGAAGTGCCCCTGGGGCAGTCGCTGGACGAAGTGATCAAAACCCTGGAAAACGACCAGCAACGCACCCAGTTGCTCAGCGACCTGAAAAAACTGCGCGCCGCCACGCAAAAGGCCCAGCCCGCCGCCGAACTCGGGGTACTCGGGTTGATCGGCAGTACGCTGTCGGGCTTTGAGCAGCAGTTTTCCGGCGCCGACAGCCCGTTGGGGCGCTGGTCCAATGAAGTTGACCTGGCCAAGGATGAACTGGCCGCCCTGATGTTGCCGGCCAGCGAATGGCTGCCGATCATCTTCGGTTTTGCCGTGATCCTGGCCGTATGGAGCCTGCTGGCCGCTGCGCTGATCTGGCTCAGCCATCGGGTGCGCGAGCGTTTCGGCCTGCCCGAAGAGCTGCCGCAGCACCCGCGCACCTGGGACATGCTGCGCTTTGCCCTGCGCAAGCTGGGCCCCTGGCTGATCGCTTTGGTGATTACGGTTTACCTCAGTTACGCCCTGCCTTCCTCCCTGGGCAAATCCCTGGCCATGGTGCTGGCCTATGCCTTGGTGGTCGGCACCTGTTTCTCGGCAATCTGCGTGATTGCCTTCTCCGTACTCGACGGCCCGCACCGCCACCGCGCCTTGTATATCCTGCGCCACCAGGCGTTCCGCCCGCTGTGGTGGATCGGCAGTTTTGCCGCCTTCGGCGAAGCCTTGAGCGACCCGCGCCTGGTTGCCGCGCTCGGCCAGCATCTGGCCCACACCGCCGCGACCGTGGCCAATGTCATGGCGGCGTTGTCCACCGGGGTGTTTATCCTGCGTTTCCGCCGGCCCATCGCGCACCTGATCCGCAACCAACAGCTGTCGCGCCGACTGACGCGCCGCGCCCTCACCGATACTCTGTCGATCATCGGCACCTTCTGGTACATCCCGGCTCTTCTGCTGGTGGGCATCTCACTGTTCGCCACCTTCCTGTCGGCCGGCGACACCAGCACCGCCCTGCGCCAGTCGTTGCTGTGCACGGTGCTGCTGGTGTTGTGCATGGTGATCAACGGCCTGGTGCGCCGCCACGCTCTCAAGCCGCAACGCGGGCACAAACGCCACGCGCTGTACTCCGAACGCCTCAAAGGCTTTGTCTACACCCTGGTGCACCTGGTGGTGTGGCTGGTATTCATCGAACTAGGGCTGCGGGTCTGGGGCCTGTCGATGATTCGCTTTACCGAAGGTGAAGGCCATGAAATAGCCGTGAAGCTGTTCGGCCTCGGTGGGACCTTGTTGTTCGCCTGGCTGATCTGGATCCTCAGCGACACCGCGATTCACCACGCCCTGACCCGTTCGCGCAAAGGCCTGGCCAACGCGCGTGCACAAACCATGATGCCGCTGATCCGCAACGTGCTGTTCGTGACCATCTTCATCATCGCCGCCATCGTCGCCCTGGCGAACATGGGCATGAACGTCACGCCCTTGCTGGCCGGTGCGGGTGTGATCGGTATCGCCATCGGTTTTGGTGCACAGTCGCTGGTGGCGGACTTGATCACCGGCCTGTTCATCATCATCGAAGACTCCCTGGCCATCGACGACTACGTGGATGTGGGCGGCCACCTCGGCACGGTGGAAGGCCTGACCATCCGTACCGTGCGCCTGCGCGACATCGACGGCATCGTGCACACCATCCCGTTCAGCGAAATCAAGAGCATCAAAAACTACTCCCGGGAGTTCGGCTACGCGATCTTCCGCGTGGCGATCCCTTACAACATGGAAATCGACGACGCGATCAAACTGATGCGCGAGGTCGGCCATGCCATGCGCAACGACCCGCTGCAACGCCGCAATATCTGGTCGCCGCTGGAGATCCAGGGCGTGGAAAGCTTCGAGTCCGGCAGCGCGATCCTGCGCGCACGCTTCAAGACCGCGCCGATCAAGCAGTGGGAAGTGTCGCGGGCATTCAACCTGTCGCTCAAGCGGCACCTGGATGAAGCCGGGCTGGACCTGGCGACACCGCGCTTGAGCGTGCAGGTGCAGACTGCCGGCAGCGTGCAGGAGAAAGATCCACAACAATAAGCAAGGAGAGGTTGGTATGCGAATGAACGGTCTGACACACCAATGGGTTTTGGGTCTGCTCGGCGCGGTCGCGAGCAGTGCAGTGATCGCCGCCAGCAGCGGCCAGGACAGTGCCCGGGAAACCATTGCCGCCCAGGCAAAAATCCTCGAACCCAGCCTGTTGGAAACCCGCCGCGATATCCACGCCCATCCGGAACTGGGCAATACCGAAACCCGCACCGCCGAGTTGGTCGCCAAACAGTTGCGCGAACTCGGCCTTGAGGTGAAGACCGGGGTGGCCCGCACTGGCGTCGTCGCCATCTTGAAAGGCGCCCTGCCCGGCCCGACCGTGGCCCTGCGCGCCGACATGGATGCGCTGCCGGTCAAGGAAGTCGCCGACCTGCCCTTCGCCTCCAAAGCCAAGGGCACCTACCTGGGCAAAGAAGTCGACGTGATGCACGCCTGCGGCCACGACGCCCATACCGCTATCCTGCTGAGCACTGCGAAGATTCTCACCGGGATGCGCGAGCGCCTGCCCGGCACCGTGGTGTTTTATTTCCAACCGGCCGAAGAAGGCCCCAGCGACTTTATCCCCGACGGCAAGAACACCTGGGGTGCGAAGATGATGGTGCAGGAAGGCGTGATGAAAGCGCCCAAGCCCGATGCGGTATTTGGCCTGCATGTGTGGGCCGGTGTGCCTGCCGGGCAAATCGCCTACCGCCCGGGCCCAACCCTGGCCAGCTCCGATGACCTGCGCATCAGGATCCTCGGCAAACAGACCCACGCCGGCCGCCCCTGGGACGGTATCGACCCGATCACCGTTGGCGCTCAAACCATTGTCGGCCTGCAGACCGTGGTCAGCCGCCGTACCGATATTTCGTCATTCCCCTCTGTGGTGAGCATCGGCACCATCAACGGTGGCACCCGCTATAACATCATCCCCGAGTCGGTGGACATGAGCGGCACCATTCGCTCCTACGACTACGGTATCCGCCAGAAGCTGCATGCAGACGTGCGTCAAACCGTAGAGAAAATCGCCGAAAGCGGTGGCGCCAAGGCCGAAGTGACGATCATCGAGAAGTACGACCCCACCATCAACAATCCGGCGCTGACCGAGAAAATGCTGCCGAGCCTGCGCTGGGCGGCTCAGGATGATGTGGTGCAAGGCCCGTTGGTGGGTGGCGCCGAAGACTTCTCGTTCTATGCCAAGGAGGCGCCGGGGCTGTTTGTCTTCCTGGGGGTGACCCCAAGGGACCAGGACATGAGCAAGGCGGCGCCGAATCACAACCCAGGGTTCTTTGTGGATGAGTCGGCGTTGGTGGTGGGCGTGAGGACGCTGGCGTCGTTGGCGACGGATTACCTCTATACCCATACCCCCCTGTAGGAGCGAGCTTGCTCGCGAAAAACTTCAGAACGCCGCGTTTATTCAGGGTACACGCGGCGTTCTTGCGTTCTTCGCGAGCAAGCTCGCTCCTACAGTGTATTGGGGTGAATCAGTTGGCGAGGGCCGCGCCATCCATTTTCTGGCGCAGGCTCAACGGCCGCATGTCGGTCCACACTTCCTCGATATACGCCAGGCATTCCTTCTTCATGCCACTCTTGCCCACGGTGCGCCAGCCTTCCGGCACGGCCTTGTAGTCGGGCCAGATCGAATACTGTTCTTCATGGTTGACCACTACCTGAAAGAGGATGTCGTCGCGGTCAAATACTGAGGTCATTGCTGTTCTCCGTCGCTCAAAGGCTGGCTGCGCACCACGCGCAGCACTGATATCTGTAGAAACGTACCAAGGGCCTGGAAAATTACAGGCTGGCCACGGCCGCCGCCAAGGCGCGCCCGAAAATCTCAGCCACCTGGTCGACTTCGCCAGCGGTGATCACCAGCGGTGGCAGGAAACGCACCACACTGCCATGGCGCCCGCCCAGTTCCAGGATCAGCCCGCGCTTGAGGCATTCGCGCTGCACCAGCGGCGCCAACTGGCGATGCACCGGTGGGTGGCCCTGACTATCAGGCGTGCCAGTCGGGTCTACCAGCTCCACCCCCAGCATCAGCCCACGCCCACGGATATCCCCCAGGTGCGGGAAGTCGCGCTGC
Organism: Pseudomonas sp. PA-7-1E; assembly: GCF_021605325.1. Classification (NCBI taxonomy): domain Bacteria; kingdom Pseudomonadati; phylum Pseudomonadota; class Gammaproteobacteria; order Pseudomonadales; family Pseudomonadaceae; genus Pseudomonas; species Pseudomonas sp. PA-7-1E. Next base: position 97,834 of record NZ_WKFA01000008.1, on the reverse strand, counting down.
AGGATGCGCAGGTGTTCGCCCAGGCGCTCGCCCATGGTCGCCGCATGGCCTGCCAGGTCGTGATCCTTGAGGTAGCGCATCACCGCCGAGCCCGCCGCCATCGCCATCTGGTTGCCGCGGAACGTCCCGGCATGGGCGCCCGGCAGCCAGGTGTCGAGCCAGTCGCGATACACCACCACCGCCAACGGCAGGCTGCCGCCAATCGCCTTGGACATGACCACCACGTCCGGAATGATGCCGGCGTGTTCGAAGGCAAACATTTTGCCGGTACGCCCAAAACCGCTCTGGATCTCATCGACGATCAGCGCCACCCCCGCTTGCGCGGTGATACGGCGCAGGCCACGCAGCCAGTCGAGGTCCGCCGGGATTACGCCGCCCTCACCCTGGACCACTTCGACAATCACCGCCGCTGGCAACAGCACGCCGGCTTCCGGGTCGTTGAGCAGGTTTTCCAGGTAATGCAGGTTGACCCGCACACCTTCGGCGCCACCCAGCCCAAACGGGCAACGGTAGTCATACGGGAATGGCAGGAATTGCACGCCATTGCCGAGCAAGGCGCCCAAGGGTTTCTTTGGCCCCAGGCTGCCCATCAAACTCAGCGCGCCCTGGCTCATGCCGTGATAGCCGCCCTGGAACGACAGCACGGTGCTGCGCCCGGTAGCAGTGCGCACCAGCTTCAACGCGGCTTCCACCGCATCAGTGCCGGTGGGGCCGCAGAACTGGATTTTCGCTTCTCGCGCCAGTTCCGACGGGAGCAAACCGAACAGGTCCTGCACGAATTGATCCTTGACCGGCGTGGTCAGGTCCAGGGTATGCAGGGGCAGTTCGTCGCTCAGCACTTGCTGGATGGCCTGGATCACAACCGGGTGGTTATGCCCCAGCGCCAGGGTTCCGGCGCCGGCCAGGCAGTCGATAAACCGCCGCCCCTCCACGTCCTCCACGTAAATGCCCTTGGCGCGTTTGAGTGCCAGGGGGATGCGCCGTGGGTAGCTGCGGGCGTTGGATTCCTGCTGGCGCTGGCGGGCCAGCAGCGGGCTTTCGTCAAACTGATAGAGCGTTTCCGCGGCCTGCACCGGGGCGTCTTCGATACGGCTGGTAGCGACTGACATCTGTGGATCCCTCAATACGCTGATGATCGTGACCAAACTGCCGATCCGTTGGCGTCTGGCCCAAGGGCATGCGCACGGATTTCCTGTTGTGGAGACGCTTCAGCGTGAAAAGGATTTAGGGGACGAGGGTTGTTAACTGATGAATGAAGATCCAATTGTAGGAGCGAGCTTGCTCGCGAAAAACTCCCCGGCGCCGCGTTTATCCAGAAAGCCCGCGGTATCGTTGACGTTTTTCGCGAGCAAGCTCGCTCCTACATTTGAACAGTGCTCGGTATTAAATCCCGCGGTACTTTTCGTTCAGGGCATACAAGATCGCGCACGTCTCTGCATCCAGGAATCCACAATAATCCCGTGGCCGAAAGTGCATCTGGAACGCCCGGGTGCGCTGTTCAAAGGCCCGGCGATTCTGCGCGGGCTTGTAGCCATAACGCTGAAACGCCCGCTCCACTTCGACCTCCGGCGGCAAGCCGAGACAAAAGCGGCGCTGGTACATCGCCCGGCTCGATTCATCAAACCAGGCCCCGATGCCGGCCTCATGCAGCACACGCCAGGGCAACCGAGGCCCAGGGTCGCTCTTGCGCCAGTAGGCCACGTCCGAATGCCCGAGCCAGTCAGTGGGGCCCACCTGTGGATAGCGCTCCAGCAGGTCGCGAAGCAATTCAATCAGTAGGTCAATCTGTGCCGGTGCGTACTCCGGAAAGGTAAAGACCCCCGCTTCATCCCGCGCCAGGTTGACGATTTCAATGCCCACCGAGCGGCTGTTGAGATCGGCCTTCCCCGCCCAATAGCTCACGCCTGCGTGCCAGGCGCGCTGGTCCTCGCCCACCAGGCGAAACACCCGCAGCTCTTCATAACCGGCAGCGCGGTAGCTGGGTTCAGCGGGATCGGGCAGCAGATAGTGAGCGCTGACGCCATCTTGGGTGAGGGTGCGTAGCGATGAAGCAAAGGGCGCAGCGGTGTAGTGCACAATCACCTGTTGCACGGATTCGCCGCGGCGGTCGTTGAAATCCCTGGCAGGGAAACTGGTGTCGATTACCAACATAAGAACAGTCCTTTTCAATTCAGGCCGACTCATTCGGCCCGTTCAAGCGCAAAAAAATTACCGCCATCCTGAAGGCTTGAGCCTCAGGCGGGCGGTAATTATTTGCCACGTGAATAGGACTGCTCAGCGCCGCAACGGCATGCCCAGATCGACCCGCATACCATCGGGCTGGCTGTCGAAGTGCAACGAGCAGGAACAGCGCTGCACGATCGCCTGGACAATCGCCAGGCCCAGGCCACAGCCTTCGCTGCTGCCATTGCGCCAGAAGCGTTGGGTGAGGTATTGCAGGTCTTCGCTGGAGATCTGCTGGCCATGGTCACGCACGCGGAACACCACGTTATCCGGGGTAGAAAACACCTGCAGTTCCACGCGGGTATCGGCGGGGGTATGGCGCAAGGCGTTGTCCAGCAGGTTACGCAAGGCCGCGACGGCAAGACCCACAGGCATTGCCACTGGAACAGGGGAAAGATCCGGCGTCAGGATCAGATCAATGCGTGAATTGTCACCGGCGTTGGCATCCTGGATCGCCAACCGGGCGACTTCCTCGGCACTGGACTGCAGGCCATCGTCAAACGACAGGCTGCCCTCCACCCGCGCCAGCAACAACAGTTGCTCCAGGGTGCGATGCAAGCGATCGGCGCCCTCCTCGGCGTGCTCCAGGGACTGGTCGCGGGCCGCGCCCTCGGTCATGCGTGCGACTTGCAGGTGGGTCTTGATCGCGGTCAATGGGCTGCGCAGTTCATGGGCGGCGTCACCGGTCAGGCGACGTTCGCGCTCGATGGTCTTGGCGATGCGCTGCAGCAGTTGGTTCTGGGTGTCGAGCAACGGCTTGAGTTCACTGGGCAGAGGGTGAATCTGCAGAGGCTCGAGGGAGTCGACACTGCGCCGCATCAGGGCATCCCGCATACGGTTGAGCGGCACCAGGCTCTGGCCAATGCCCAGCCACAGCAGGCACAGGCAGCCCAGCAATGCCACGCCGACCGGCACCGACGCCGCCAGCAGGATCGACAGGTTGAGGGCTTCACGCTCCACCTGGCGGTCGGCGGTGGTGATCAGCAAGTCGCCACGGGACAGGGTAAAGCTGCGCCAGCCCACGCCGTCGATGATCTGGTCGCGAAAACCGCTGCGGCGCGACTCCAGCCCTTCCTCCGGCGTGGTATGGCTGCGCGCCAGGATCTCGCCGCGCAACGAACTGACCTGGCAGGCCATGCCGCCCGGCACATTCAGTTGTTCGGTACGCAAATGCGCGCCACCGCTGACGCTGGCCAGGCCCGGCATCTGCTCGGTGAGCCCGGCTACCATGCGCGCCGAAGCCACCAGGCGCTGGTCGAGGGAAAACATCATCTGGTTGCGCAAATCGTTGAGCATCCAGGCGGCCGCCAGCACCCAGATCAGTACAAAAGCGGCGCCCAGCTTGAACGTCAGGCGCAGACGCAAGCTCTTCACGGCGTGTTTTCTCCCCCATCAGCCGTGCCGAGGCGATAGCCCAGCCCCCTGACGGTTTCCACGATGCCATTGCCCAACTTGCGCCGCAGGTGGTGGATATGCACGTTGAGGGCGTTGCTTTCCAGTTCGTCGCTGAAGCCGTAGACGCTGTCCTTGAGCTGTTCGCTGGACAGTACGCGGCCCTTGTTGTGCAACAGCGCCTGCAACAACGCCTGTTCACGCCGGGACAGGTCCACCGGCTGGCCGCCGAGGAAGGTCTCGCGGCTGCTGGGGTCGTAGGCCAGGCGCCCATGTTCAATCAGGTTGACGCTGCGCCCCGCCACGCGGCGTAACAGGGTTTGCAGGCGAGCGGCGAGTTCACGCAAGTCGAAGGGCTTGAGCAGGTAATCGTCGGCGCCGGCTTGCAGGCCGTCGACGCGGTTGGTCACCGAGTCCCGCGCGGTGAGGATCAGCACCGGAATGTCCAACCCCTGGCTGCGCTGTTGTTGCAGCAGCTTGAGGCCGTCTTCGTCGGGCAGGCCAAGGTCGAGCACCATGATGTCGAAGGCCGCGGCCTTGAGCATCGCCCGCGCCGCCGAGGCCGTGGCCACGCGCTCCACGGTAAAGCCCTGGGCGGTCAGGCCGGCCACGATGCCACTGGCGATCAGTTCGTCGTCTTCACAGACCAGTACGTGCATGGTTAACCCTTCATGAAAGATGGCGCGATTAGAAAAGCCACGGATTAAGCGCGCATTATGCCGCTAAAGTTCGCAACACCGGACAATCCCTACGCTCTAGAATAGCGGCGGTTAATCATCGGTTAATCAACGCCACACATTGTGTGCCTCACTTGCATCGAACTAAGGCTTGACCATGCGGCATCTGTTTACCTTTCTGCTGGTGTTGTTCGCGGGATTCGCCCAGGCAGCGCCGGGCAGCCCCTTCGAAACCAAACCCGACTTCCTCCCGGTAGGCAAAGCCTTCGCCTTTACCTCCGAACGTCTTGAAAGCGGCGAAACCCAGCTGTTTTGGCAGATTGCCGACGGTTACTACCTGTACCAGCAGCGCATGAAGTTCGACGGCCTGGCCGAAAAACCCGTGCTGCCCGAGGGTGAAGCCCATAGCGACGAGTTCTTTGGTGAACAACAGGTGTATCGCCAGGGCCTGGAAGTGAAGATCCCCGCTGGCACCACCGGCCAGGTCAAGCTCGGCTGGCAGGGCTGCGCCGATGCGGGCCTGTGCTATCCGCCGCAGTCGATCACCGTGGACCTGGGCGGCAACCCGGCCGTCGCCGCGACCGCGCAAGCCCAGGATCAAAGCCTGGCCAGCGGCCTGCAGCAGCGCAGCCTGGGGTGGAGCTTGCTGGTGTTCTTCGGCCTGGGCCTGCTGTTGGCGTTTGCGCCCTGCTCGTTGCCGATGCTGCCGATCCTCGCTGGCCTGGTGGTCGGTAGCGGCGCCAGCCCGCGTCGCGGCTTTGCCCTGGCCGGCAGCTACGTGGTGTGCATGGCGCTGGTGTATGCCGCCCTGGGGGTGATGGCCGCGTTGCTCGGCGCCAACCTGGCGGCGTTACTGCAAACCCCGTGGATCCTCGGCAGCTTTGCGGCTTTGTTCGTGCTGCTCGCCCTGCCGATGTTCGGCTTCTTTGAACTGCAACTGCCCGCCTTCCTGCGCGACCGCCTCGATAACGTCAGCCGCCAGCAAAGCGGTGGCAGCCTGGTAGGTGCCGGTGTGCTCGGCGCGTTGTCCGGCCTGCTGGTGGGGCCGTGCATGACCGCGCCCCTGGCTGGCGCCCTGCTGTACATCGCCCAGAGCGGCAATGCGCTGCACGGGGGGCTGATCCTGTTTGCCATGGGCATCGGTATCGGCATCCCGCTGTTGCTGCTGGTGACTGTGGGCAATCGCTTCCTGCCCAAGCCGGGCACCTGGATGAACGTGCTCAAGGGCATCTTCGGCTTCCTGTTCCTGGGCACCGCGGTGCTGATGATTCGCCCGGTGGTCGGCGACAGCCTGTGGATCGGCCTGTGGGGCGCCTTGGCGCTGGTGATGGCGTACTGTGGCTGGGCGCTGGCCCGTGAGTCCGGCCTGGCGGCCAAGGTATTCGGCGCTGGTTCCCTGGTGCTGGGTCTGTGGGGCGCGGTGCTGGTGGTGGGGGCGGCCGGTGGCAGCGATGAGCTGTGGCAACCCTTGAAGGTTTACAGTGGCTCAAAGGTCGCCGGTGCACCGAGCGCCCACGATGCCTTCACCACGATCAACGACCCGGCCGTGCTGCAAAGCCAGCTCGACAGTGCCAAGGCCCAGGGCCAATGGGTGCTGCTGGACTACTACGCCGACTGGTGCGTGTCGTGCAAGATCATGGAGAAACAGGTGTTCGGCAAACCCGAGGTGATGGACGCGCTCAAAGACGTGCGCCTGTTACGCCTGGACGTCACCGCCGACAACGCCGCCAGCCGCGAGCTGCTGGGCCGCTACAAAGTGCCAGGGCCACCGAGCTTCGTGTGGATCGGCCCGGACGGTGAAGAACGCCGCGCCCAACGCATCACCGGCGAAGTAGACGCCGCCGCCTTCCTGCAACGCTGGACCCAGACGCGGGACGCTCTCTGATGCTGACCCTCACCATCGGCACCTTCGCCATCGCCCTGAATCACCTGCTGCTGATCAGCGCGCTGATTCTCGCCACCCTGGTGGGCTGGCGCGTGGCCAAGCGCGGCGGCGAAAACCCGGAGTCGGTGCTGTTCAGCCTGTTTCTGCTGGGCCTGCTCGCCGCCCGCGTCAGCTTTGTGCTGATGTACTGGAGTTATTACAGCCACGACTGGGTGGAGATGGTCGACCTGCGTGACGGCGGCTTTCTCGCCTGGCCCGGGATCATCGCGCTGATCCTCGGCGCGCTGGTCTACGGCTGGCGTCGCCCTGCCCTGCGCAAGCCGCTCAGCGCCGGGGTGATCACCGGCCTGGTGTTCTGGGGCATGACCAGCCTGTCCCTCAGTCTGTACGAAAAAGGCACGCGCCTGCCGGATATCACCCTGCGCAATGCCAATGGCGAGGTGGTGCAACTGGCGGATTATCAAGGCGGCCCGTTGGTGATCAACCTCTGGGCCACCTGGTGCCCGCCATGCCGACGCGAAATGCCGGTGCTGGAAAACGCCCAGCGCATGCGCCCCGATGTGACCTTCCTGTTCGTCAACCAGGCCGAAAGCATGCAGAGCGTCAGCACTTACCTGGCCACCCAGGGCCTGAACCTCGACAATGTGCTGTTCGACGCCAGCGGCCGCCTCGGCCAGGCTGTGGGTTCCATGGCGCTGCCGACTACGTTGTTCTACCAAGCCGATGGGCGCCTGATCAACAGCCACCTGGGCGAACTCTCCGAAGCCAGCCTGGCCCGTGCCATGGAACCCTTCGACAACACCACGACAAGGAAACCGACATGCCTCGCCTCCGCCACCTGCTGACCCTGCTGCCTTTGACGCTAGCCGCTACGCTGGCCCAGGCCGAAGACCTGCCGGCCCCGATCAAACAGATCGAAGCCAAAGGTGCCAAGATCATCGGCAAATTCGATGCCCCCAGCGGCCTCACCGGCTACGCCGCCCAGTACCAGAACCGTGGCATGGCCCTGTACCTGACCGCCGACGGCAAGCACGTGATCGCGGGCAACCTGTACGACGCCCAAGGCAATGACCTGAGCACCGCGCCCCTGGAAAAACTGGTGTACGCGCCGATGGCCAAGGAAGTCTGGGCCAAGATGGAAAACAGCAGTTGGATCCAGGATGGCGATAAAGACGCCCCGCGCACCGTCTACCTGTTCAGCGACCCCAACTGCCCGTACTGCAACATGTTCTGGGAACAGGCCCGCCCGTGGGTGAAGGCCGGCAAGGTGCAGTTGCGCCACATCATGGTCGGCATCATCCGCGAAGACAGCCCAGGCAAATCCGCCGCCCTGCTCGCCGCCAAAGACCCGCAAAAAGCCCTGCAAGAACACGAAGCCGCCGGCAAGGGCAGCAAGCTCAAGGCGCTGGAAAAGATCCCGGCCGAGGTTGAGGCCAAGCTTGATGCCAATATGAAGCTGATGGATGAACTGGAGTTGTCGGCGACGCCGGCGATCTTCTATCTGGATGACAAGGGTGGGTTGCAGCAGCAGCAAGGGGCGCCTTCGCCGGATAAGTTAGTGAAAATTCTCGGGCCAAAATAAGCGCCGCCCTCGCGGGCGCCATCGCAGGCAAGCCAGCTCCCACATTTGAATGTATTCACAACTCAAAATGTAGGAACTGGCTTACCTGCGATGAGCATAGGTATCTACACAACTTCGGCACGACGCTAAATCTGTGGCGAGGGAGCTTGCTCCCGTGACGGCCTGGCAGCCGACACAGATATAACTGATGCCCCGCGATCCAATGTGCGAGCTGGCTTGCCTGCGATGAGCATAGGTATCTACACAACTTTGTGGGTTGTAACAGCAGACGGTAACCACGATGCGAAGCGAGTCGCTCTTGATCTGCTTTTGATCTTGATCTCAGGCGCCCCGTTAAACCACGCTGGCCGGACGCAGGCTTGAATTCGTGGGTAACCCGGCAGGACGCCGGGTTAGCCGCCCCGCGCCATGGATGGCGCGTGGCGGCGGCCCACGGATTCAAGCCTGTGTTCGGGCACACCGAGCCTAAGCGAGGTGCCGAGTGGTGGGGCAAGAGCGTTTTGCTTACTTTTGCGCTTTTCAAAAGTGAGCCGCTGTAAAAGCGGAACCCTAAGTGGCCGTTACCGCAGGAATGGATATGTACTCGGTATAACTGCGTCGGCTGTCAGGCCGCCATCGCAGGCAAGCCAGCTCCCACATTTGGATCGCGGTGCACCAGCTCGATCAGCGTCGGCTGCCAGGCCGTCACGGGAGCAAGCTCCCTCGCCACAGGTCCAGCTGTGTAGATGCCTATGCTGCAATGAGGCCCTGATAGACAACGAAGATCAAAGCCCCTCCAACTCCGCCATCAAATCACTCAACCGATCCACCTTCTCGGCACTGATCTCATTGCCTGCCACCCCCTCGATATACTCGGCCAACTCCGCCACGGTGCTGCACTCGAACATCGCCCGCAACGGCACATCGCGCTGCAGTGTCTTCTGCACCCGCGAGGCAATCTGCGTGGCCAGCAGCGAGTGCCCGCCCAGTTCGAAGAAGTTGTCCTGCACCCCGACCCGCTCGACCTTCAGCACCTCGGCCCAGATACCCGCCAACGTGGTTTCCAGTTCAGTGCACGGCGCCACATAGTCCTGATTGTGCAACTGGCCGATCTCCAGGGCCGGCAGGGCCTTGCGGTCGAGCTTGCCGTTGGCATTCAGGGGCAGGCGGTCAAGCCATAGCCAATGCAGTGGCACCATGTATTCCGGCAGTTCGGCACGCAGGCGTTGCTTGATGCGCTCCAACTGCTCGCTCGGGTCGAGTGTGGCATCGGCGGCCACCAGGTAGCCGACCAGATGTTTGCCATTGGCCCCCTCTTGCACACCCACCGCCGCGTCGCGCACGAGGGGTTGTTCATGCAGGCGCGCTTCGATTTCACCCAGTTCGATGCGGTAGCCGCGAATCTTCACCTGGTGGTCGATACGCCCGACATACTCCAGCACCCCATCGCTGCGACGCCGTGCCAGGTCGCCGGTACGGTAGAGGCGCTCACCAGGCGCGCCAAAGGGGTTGGGTACAAACACCTGGGCGGTGCGCAGCGGATCGCTGACATAGCCACGACCGACACCGGTGCCGGCGACGCACAACTCGCCCACCGCCCCTTGAGGCACCAGCTCTAAAGCGCCGTCCAGCAGGTACAAGCGGTTGTTGTCGGTCGGCGTACCAATCGGCAGGTAAGTGCCACGGGTCGACGCCAGATCGACGCGGAAGAACGCCACATCATCGGAGCATTCCGCCGGGCCGTAAGCATTCACCAGGCCAATCTGCGGGTAACGCAGCAGCCACTGATGGGCCAGCTCAGGTGGCATGGCCTCCCCGGTCGGCAACATCCAGCGCAGGCCCTCGAGGCTGATACGCTCCTGGGCCAGCATGCCCTGGATCAGCGACGGCACACTCTCCAGCACGGTGATGCCCTGTGCTTGAACATGGGCCAGCAACCCTTGCGGATCATGGGCGATGGTATTGGGCACAATGTCCACCCGTGCGCCAAACAGCGGCGCGGCGAGGAACTGCCACACAGAAATATCGAAGCTTTGCGACGCGGTCTGGGCAATCACATCGGCATCGCTCAGGTTCAGGTACGGCACCTTGCTCAACTGGTTATTGAGCATGCCACGCTGTTCGACCATCACGCCCTTGGGCAAGCCGGTGGAACCCGAGGTGTAGATCACGTAGGCAAGATTGTCCGGGCCGCTGTAGACACCGGGGTTTTCGCCACGGGCGGGCACTTCCTCCCACACCAGCAGTTGGCAATCAACCCCTTGCAGCAACTCGACGGCCTGCTCGCGGCACGCCTCGGTGCACACCAGCAGCGGCGTGCGGCTCATGTCGATGATGCGGCTCAGGCGCGGGCCGGGCAGCCCTGGGTCCAGCGGCAGGTAACCGGCACCGGCCTTGAAGCTGCCGATGATCATGCCGAGCAAGTCCAACCCACGTTCAGCCAGCAACGCCACCGGTTGGTCCAGGCCCACACCGGCCGCAATCAACGCGTGGCCCAGGCCGTTACTGCGGCGGTTCAGTTCGTCGTAGCTCCATTGCTGGTCCAGGCAACTGGCGGCGATGCGCTGCGGATGCTCTGCCACCTGGGCCTCGAACAGCTCGATGTAGCTCGTCTCCAGCGGATAGGCTCGCTCACTCTGGTTACAGCCCGCCACCAGAAATTCACGTTCCTGCTCGCCAATCAGCGCCAGCTCGGCCATGTCGCCATGGAAGCCCTGCACCAGCGCCAGCAACAGGCGCTTGAACTCAGCGAGCATGCCTTGCACGGTGCTTTCGTCGAAATAACGCTGGTCGTAGGACAGGTGCAAACCGAGGTCATCGCCGGGGTAGCACACCGCCGTCAGCGGGAAGTTGGTGTGGGTACGCCCGGAATCCGAGGTGGCGTTCAGGCTTTGTGCACGGTCCAGCACCGAGACTTCCACTGGCGCGTTCTCAAACACAAACAGGCTGTCGAACAGCGGCTGGCCTTTGGGCAATTCGCTGTGTTCCTGGATCGTCACCAACGGCAAGTATTCGTACTCGCGCAGTTGCATATTGCTGTCGAGCAAGGCGCTCAACCACTGGCGCACGCTGCAGCGCTCGCCGTCCTCGGGCAGTTTCACCCGCAGCGCAATGCTGTTGATAAACAGGCCGACGGTGCGTTGCATCTCGGGCATGTCCACCGGACGCCCGGCCACGGTGACGCCGAACAGCACGTCGCGATCGCCACTCAAACGCCGCAGCACCAGGGCCCACGCCGCCTGGGCGAAGGTGTTGACGGTGAGCTGATGCGCCTGGGCCAGTTCGCGCAACTGCGCACCGTCGCTGGCATCCAGGCGGGTGTAACAGTCGCCCACCACCATGCCGCCGCTGCCACCGGCGTGTTCGCGCAGGAACGGGCGGTCACTCGGGATCGGCGTGGCGCGCTCGAAGCCTTGCAAGTTTTGCTGCCACCACTGGCGCGCCTCGTTGAGGTCCTGGCGTTGCAGCCAGGCAATGTAGTCGCGATAGCGCGGCGGCGTCGCCAGTTGCGCATCGCGGCCTTCGCCCAGGGCTGTGTAGATATCGAAGAAGTCATTCATCAGCAGCGAACGGCACCAGGCATCGATCAGGATGTGGTGGTTGCTCATCATGAACCAGTAGCGCGCCTCGCCCACGCGAATCAGGCGCAAGTGGAAAGGCGCCTGGTTGAGCAGGTCAAAACCGGCTTCGCGCTCGGCCTTGAGCAAGGCTTGCAGACGCGGCTCCTGCTGATCCTGCGGGTCGGCGCTCCAGTCCAGGTACTCGATCGGCGTACTGCCGGGCTTGTGGATCACTTGCAGCATGTCTTCGCCGACGTTCCAGCAGAACGAGGCGCGCAAGGCCTCGTGGCGGGCAATCACCGCTTGCCAGGCCTGGGCAAAACGCTCCGGGTCCAGGGCGCTGTTGATGCGATAGCGGTCCTGCATGTAATACAGGCCGGTGCCGGGCTCCAGCAGGGTGTGCAGCAGCAAGCCTTCCTGCATCGGAGTCAGCGGGTAGACGTCTTCGATGGCGCTGGCCGGTACTGGCAAGGCGTCCAGTTGCACCTGGGTCAGGCGCGCCAGGGGGAAGTCGGACGGCGTGAGGCCACCGGCATCGTCCTGCAGGCAATGGGCGATAAGGCTGTGCAATTCGCCCAGGTAGGCCTCGGCCAGATCGCGAATCACCTGCTGATCATGCCGCTCACGGCTGAACGTCCAGCGTAGCACCAGCTCGCCGCCGTAGACCTGGCTGTCGATGCTCAGTTCATTGGGCAACGGCGCATCCGGGTCATGGGCCAGGCCGGCGGATTCCTCCAGCGGGTGGAACAGCGCGTCAGTGCCAAAGCTCTGGTCGAACTGACCCAGGTAGTTGAAGGTGACCTGCGCGCTCGGCAATGCGGCCATGCTCTGCTTGCACAGGTCATCGGCCAGGTAACGCAGCACGCCATACCCCAAACCTTTATGGGGCACGCCACGCAGTTGCTCCTTGATCGCCTTGATCGAGTCGCCCTGCTCGGCCTGCGGCGTCAGACGCAACGGATAGGCACTGGTGAACCAGCCCACGCTGCGGGTCAGGTCGATATCATCGAACAAGGTTTCGCGGCCATGGCCTTCCAGTTGGATCAGTGCCGAGGCCTGCCCGCTCCAGCGGCACAGTACGCGGGCCAAGGCGGTCAGCAACAGGTCGTTGACCTGGGTGCGATAGGCACTCGGCGCCTGTTGCAGCAACTGCCGGGTGCGCTCGGCATCCAGGCGCACGCTGACCGTTTCGGCATCGCTATTGCGCCGTGCGCCTTGGGGACGCTGTACTGGCAAGGCCACGGTGGGGCCAGCTAGTTGCGCTTGCCACAGGCTCAGCTCTTCGCGCAGTGACTCACTGTGGGCATAGGCTTGCAAACGTGCAGCCCAATCACGCAGCGCGCTGGTTTTGGCCGGCAGGCTGACGGACTGGCCTTCACTGAGTTGGCGATAAACATTTTGTAGGTCTTCCAGCAGGACGCGCCACGACACGCCGTCCACCACCAGGTGATGGATGGCGATCAGCAAGCGCTGCTGGCCTTGCGGCCCGTCCACCAGCAAGGCGCGCAGCAGCGGCCCCTGTGCCAGGTCGAGGCTGCGCTGAGTGTCGGTGAACAACGCCGTGCACGCCTGCATGTCACGCACCTGCGCCTGCAGCAGCACGCCGCCTTCCGGCACGCCCAGGTGTTCGGCATGCCATTGCGCATCGCGCGGGGTAAAGCTCAAGCGCAGCGCGTCGTGGTGTTCCAGCACCGCCAGCAGCGCTTGCTCCAGGCGATGGGCATCGAGCAGTTGCAGTGGCTTGAGCACCAATGCCTGGTTCCAGTGCTGGCGCGCCGGGATATCGGTGTCGAAGAACCAGTGCTGAATCGGCGTGAGGCCCGAGGGGCCGGTCAGCAGCCCTTGCTCGGCGATGACGCGTTCCGAGCGGGTGGCCACGGCAGCCAGGCTCTGAACCGTCTGGTGCTGGAACAGGTCACGGGGGCTGAAATGAATCCCGGCCTGGCGCGCACGGCTCACCACCTGGATCGACAGGATCGAGTCGCCGCCCAGTTCAAAGAAGTTATCGTCGAGGCCCACTTGCTCCACGTTCAGCACCGCGCACCAGATGGCGGCCAGGCTGTGTTCCAGCTCGCTGCGCGGCGCCACGTAGGCTTGGCGATTGGCCTCTGGGTCCGGCTCAGGCAAGGCGCGGCGGTCGAGCTTGCCGTTGGCGGTCAGCGGCATGCTCTGCAGCACGATCAGATGCGCGGGCACCATGTAGTCCGGTAGTTGCGCCTTGAGGTGCGCCTTCAACGCGTCGCGCAAGGCGGCGTGCTCGGCATCGCTGACCAGGTACGCCACCAATTGCTTGCCGCTCGGCGCATCCAGTGCCAGCACCACCGCTTCGCGCACAGCGTCATGTTCGAGCAAGCGCGTTTCGATTTCGCCCAGTTCGATGCGAAAACCGCGGATCTTCACCTGATGATCGATGCGCCCCAGGTACTCCACCAGGCCATCGGCGCGTTGGCGTACCAGGTCGCCGGTGCGGTACAGGCGCCCGCCCTTGCCAGCAAACGGGTCTGCGACAAAACGCTCCGCCGTCATCCCCGGCCGCTGGTGATAACCCTGGGCCAGGCCGGCACCACCGATGTACAGCTCACCGCTGGCGCCCTGGGGCACCAGCGCCAGGTCGGCGTCGAGAATGTAAGCCACGCGCTCGCCGACGATGCTGCCGATCGGCACACTGCCAGCGCCCTCCTCCAACTGCTCGGGCGCCAGGCTGGCCAGGGGCATCACCACGGTTTCGGTGGGGCCGTAGGCGTTGAAGAACAGCTGGGGCGTGAACGCTGCGCGGATGCGTTGCAGGTGTTCGCCGGTCAAGGCTTCGCCACCGGTGATGCACATGCGCACCGGCAGCGTCTGTTGCTGGGTCGCCAGCCACTGCGCCAACTGGCTGCCGTAGCTCGGGGTGAAACCGAGCACATTGATGCGATGGGTACGGATCAGCGCGCAGATTTCTTCGGCATCCCACTGGCCCTGGGCGCGCAATACCACCCGCGCCCCGCACAGCAGCGGCACCAGCAAACGCTCGGTGGCAGCATCGAAGTTGATCGAGTAAAAGTGCAGCTCGCAGTCATCCGGGCGCATATCAAAGCGCTCGATCACCGCCTGGCAATGCATGGCGATCTCACCGTGGGACACCACCACGCCTTTGGGCTTGCCCGTGGAACCCGAGGTGTAGATGAGGTACGCCTGGTGTTGCGCCAGACTCACGAACGGCAGCGCTTCGGCGGGGTAATTCGCCAGCACCGGCGAGTCATCCTCCAGGCACCAGCACGCCACCGTCGCCGGCAATTCACCCAGGGCTTCGAACAGGGCCGCATCACTGAGCAGCAGGCCGATGCTACTGTCTTCGATCATGTAATGCAGGCGGTCCAGCGGATATTCGGGGTCCAGCGGCACATAGGCACCGCCGGCCTTGAGGATCGCCAGCAAACCGACGACCATTTCCAGCGAACGCGGCAGCGCCAGGCCCACGCGCACCTGCGGGCCCACGCCACGCTCGCGTAGCATCCAGGCCAGGCGGTTAGCGCGCTCATCCAGTTGCGCATACGAGAGGGTCACACCGGCAAAGGTCAGCGCCGGGGCATCCGGCCGCTGGCTGGCCTGCTGGCTGAACAGTTGATGGATGCACTGGTCGAGGCGATGCTCGCCCTTCTCCACCCCCAGGCTGTCTTGCAAGGCGCGTTGTTCATCTGCGCTCAGCAACGGCAATTCGCTCAGGCGCTGGCCAGGATCGGCGACCAACGCTTCAAGCAAGTTGCGCCAATGCTCGGCCATACGCGCAATACGCGGCTCGTCGAACAGGTCGGTGCTGTAGGTCAGGCAGCAACCCAGGCGATGGTCGAGGTCGGTGACTTCCAGGTTGAGGTCGAACTTGGTCGCCCGCGCATCGTTGGCCAGGTACTCCACGGTCATGCCAGCCAGTTGGCGGCTTTGCTGGAATTCCCAGCGCTGCACGTTGCACATCACCTGGAACAACGGGTTGTACGCCGCGCTGCGCGGCGGTTGCAGGGCTTCCACTAGATGGTCGAACGGCAGGTCCTGGTGGGACTGGCCCTCGATCACGGTATGGCGCACCTGCTCGAACAGCTCGCTGACCCGCATCTGCCCAGTGAGCTGGCAACGCAGCACCTGGGTATTGAGGAACGCGCCAATCAAGCCTTCGCTTTCCGGACGGATACGGTTGGCCACTGGCGCGCCGATGCGCAGGTCGGTCTGGCCGCTGTAGCGGTAGAGCAACACCGCCAGGGTCGCGGTCATGGTCATGAACAGCGTGAGGCCGTGCTGGGCGTTGAAGGCTCGCACGCGGGCGGCCAGCTCATCGCTCAAATCAAACCGGTACAGCTCGCCCCGATGGCTTTGCACCGGTGGCCGCGGACGGTCGCCGGGCAATTCCAGCAACGGGTGTTCGTTGCCCAGTTGGGCGGTCCAGTAGTCCAGCTGACGCTGGCGCTCACCGGCTTCCATCCACTGGCGTTGCCATACGCTGTAGTCGAGGTACTGCACCGGCAACGCTGGCAGCGGTGAGTCGCGCTCGTCGATAAAGGCTTCGTACAAGGCGCTGAGTTCACGGGCAAAGATGTCCATGGCCCAGCCTTCGGTGACGATATGGTGCAGGGTCAGCACCAGGTAATGTTCCTGCTCGCCGGCCTTGACCAGGCAGGCGCGCAAAAGCGGCCCGGTTTCCAGGTTGAACGGCGTGTGCGCCTCGACATCGGCCAGTTGCTGCAAACGCTGCTGGCGCTGCGGCTCATTCAGCGCGGAGAAATCCTGCCAGTCCATGCGCACATTGGTTTGCGCCGAGACCTTTTGACAGGCCACACCATCGACACTTGGGAAAGTGGTGCGCAGGGTTTCGTGACGCATGATCAAGGCCTGCAAGGCGGCCTCGAAACGCCCCACATCCAGCACGCCGCGCAGGCGCGCCATGCCGCCGACGTTGTAGGCCGGGCTGTCCGGTTCCATCTGCCAGAGGAACCACATGCGCTGCTGGGAATAGGACAAAGGGACCGGCTGGCTGCGGTCGACTTTGGCGATGGCAGTCTGTTGGTTGCGCTGGCCCGCCGCCTGCATCAGCCCGACCTGCTGGGCAAAATCGCCCAGCTCGCTGGCTTCGAACAGCGTGCGCAGGGGCAGTTCGACGTCGCAGGCCTGGCGGGTGCGGGAGATGATTTGCGTGGCCAGCAACGAGTGCCCGCCGAGTGCGAAAAAGTCATCGCGCAGGCCGATGCGTGGCAGGCCAAGCACCTCGCGCCAGATCGCGGCGATTTGCAGTTGCAAAGGTGTGTGCGGTTCGACGTGTTCGCGGGTTTGCCATACCGGCTCTGGCAAGGCACGCCGGTCGAGCTTGCCGCTGGGGCTCAGGGGCATGGCGTCAAGGCGCATCAGCAGCGCGGGCACCATGTACTCCGGCAACTCGGCGGCCAGGGCGGTTTTGACCCTTTGCTCATCCAGTTCGGTGTCGGCGGTGTAGTAGCCGATCAACTGTGCATCACGCTCCAGCACCACGGCCTGGGCAACGCCTACCTGGGCCAGCAGGCGCGCTTCGATTTCTTCCGGCTCCACCCGGAACCCCCGCAGTTTGACCTGCTGATCGAGGCGTCCGAGGTATTCGAGCACGCCATCGGCGTTCCAGCGCGCACGGTCACCGGTGCGATACAAGCGGGTGCCCGCCGCGCCCAGCGGGTCGGCGACAAAACGTTCGGCTGTCAGCCCGGCACGGCCCAGGTAACCCCGCGCCAGGCCGATACCGCCGATGCACAGTTCGCCCGGCACACCGGCCGGCAACGGGTTGAGCTGCTCGTCCAGTACGCGGCAGATCACATTGCCCAACGGCCGGCCAATCGGCGAGCGCTCGCCATCCGAGGCGGCGCACTGCCAGTGGGTGACGTTGATCGCGGTTTCGGTCGGGCCATAGCGGTTGTGCAACTGCACCGCTGGCAAGCGCGCCAGTACACGGTTACGCAGTTCGGCGGGCAAGGCTTCGCCGCCGGAGAACAGGTGACGCAGGCTGGTGCATTCGGCCACCAGCGGCTCGTCGATAAACAGCTGCAACAGCGGCGGCACGAAGTGCAGCGTGGTCACCCCATGTTCCTGCACAAGCTGCGCGATGCGGTGCGGGTCGCGATGTTCGCCCGGCCCGGCCAATACCAGGCGGCAGCCGGCAATCAATGGCCAGAAGCATTCCCACACCGACACGTCGAAACTGATCGGCGCCTTTTGCATCAGCACATCGGTTTCGTTCAGTTGATAGGTGGCCTGCATCCACTGCAAACGCTCGGCCAGGGCGCCGTGGGTGTTGCCCACGCCTTTGGGTTGGCCGGTGGAACCGGAGGTGTAGATCACGTAGGCGAGGTTATCGCCATGCAGGTGCAAGCCTGGCGCCTGGGTCGGCCAGCTGTCGAGGTGCAGGCTGTCCATGGCAATCACGCACACGCCTTCGGCGCTGGGCAGTTGGGGCAGCAACGCGGTCTGGGTGAGCAGCAGTTGCACGCCGCTGTCCTTGAGCATGTAGGCCAGGCGTTCGGCGGGGTAATCCGGGTCCAGCGGCACGTAGGCGCCACCGGCCTTGATGATGGCGAGCAGGCCGATCAGCAGTTGCGGCGAACGCTCGGCGGCGATGGCCACGCACACGTCCGGGCCGACGCCTTTGTCGCGCAGGTAATGGGCCAGGCGGTTGGCCTGGGTGTGCAATTGGGCGAATGTCAGGCTGCCGTCCTGCCAGACCAATGCGGTGGCGTCCGACGTCTGTTGGTTGAGCAGCTCGGGCAGCCAGTGCCGGGCCGGCGCGCAGGGGGCCTCGCTCCAGGGTTGCTGCTCGTCAGCCTGCATCAACGGCAGATCGCCGATGGCGTGTTGTGGTTGCGCGCACACAGCGTGAAGTAGATGGATGAAGTGCTCGGCCAGACGCTGGATGGTCGCGCAATCGAACAGCTCGTCGGCGTAGTCGAACGACAGGCTCAAGCGCCCATTGCGGTCTTCTTCGCTGTGCAGTTGCAGGTCGAACTTGGCTTCGCGGCTGTGCCAGGGCAACTCATCGGCCAGCAGGCCCGGCAGGCGGCGCAAGGCACTGAGGTCGCGCTGCTGGTGGTTGAACATGACCTGGAACAGGCCCTGCTCGCGGGCCTGGGGGAAGGCTTCCAGCAGTTGTTCGAAGGGCAGGTCCTGATGCGCCTGGGCGGCCAGTGTGGTCTCGCGGGTGGCGGCCAACAGCTGGTTGAACGGCAGGCGCCCGTCCAGCTCGGCGCGCAGCACCAGGGTGTTGATAAAGAAGCCGATCAGGCCCTGGGTTTCATGGCGTGGGCGGTTGGCATTGGGCACGCCGATACGGATGTCGCGCTGGCCGCTGTAGCGATAGAGCAAGGTCTGGAACGTCGCCAGCAGCAGCATGAACGGTGTTGAGTCATGGGCCTGGGCGGTCTGGCGGATCGCCGCACTGAGGCGCGCATCCAGGCGCTGGCTATGGCGCGAGGCGCTGTGCCGATGCTGGGCGGCACGCGGGTGATCGGTGGCCAGGTTCAGGGCCGGATGCTCGTCACCCAACTGCGCTTTCCAGTACGTCAGCTGTCGCTGGCCCTCGCCTTCGGCCAGCCATTGGCGCTGCCAGCTGCCGTAGTCGGCGTATTGCAAGGCCAGCGGCGGCAGCTCCAGAGACTGGCCTTGGGCGGCAGCGGCGTACAGGCGCGAGAACTCGTCGATCAGGATATTCAGCGACCAACCGTCAGCAATGATGTGGTGCAGCGTCACCAGCAGTTGGTGCTCTTCATCGCCCAGGCGCACCAGGGTAACCCGAAGCAACGGGCCTTTTTCCAGGTCGAACGGGCTGCGCGCCTGGTCTTCGCGAACCTCTTGCGCACGGGCTTCGCGCTCGGTGTTGGGCAGGTCACTGAGGTCGATGATCGGCAGTTCGAAATCCGCCGTAGCCTCGACACGCTGGAACGCCTGGCCGTCGCGCTCGCAGAAGCGCGTGCGCAGGGCTTCGTGACGCTGGATCAGTTGCTGGAAGCTGTGGCGCAGTGCGTCTTCATCCAGCTCGCCGCGCAGGTGCAAGGCGCCGGGAATGGTGTAGGCACTGCTGTGAGGGTCCAATTGCCAGGTGATCCACAGGCGGTTCTGTGCCAGGGATTGGGGCAGGTCTTCTTGACGTGACAGCACGTGGATTGCGCCTTGGGCCACGCCGCCATCCTGTTGCAGTTGCGCGACGGCCGTGGCGAAGGCGGCGAGGGTCGGCGCTTCGAACAGCAGGCGCAGGCTCAGTTCCAGCCCCAGGCTTTCGCGCAGGCGGGCGACCACTTGGGTCGCGGTGATGGAGTTGCCCCCCAGCAGGAAAAAGTGATCGTCGCCCGCCACATGAGCCAGTTGCAGTTGTTCGCACCAGATCGCCGCGATCTGCTGTTGCAGGTCCGATTCCAGCGCCACTTCGCTCGCCTGCCCCGGCTGCCCGGGGAACTGCGCGTAGCTGTCGAGGCTGCCATCGGCATGCCGAATCGCACAGGCCGCACGCTGCACTTTGCCGCTGGAGGTCTTCGGCAAAGCGCCTGGGTTGAGCAGCACCACCACGCTCGGAGCTTGCTGGCAGGCCTCGGCCACGGCTTGGCGGATCGCTTTGATCAGCGCTTCGGGCGGCAGGATTTTCTGCACGCTGCGGCTGATTTCCGCGGCGATGCCGATGCCTTCCAGGCCCTGGTCATTGACCGCAAACGCGGCGACCCGACCCTTGCGCACCACTTCCACTTCGCGCTCGATGGTCTGTTCGATGTCCTGGGGGTAAAGGTTGTGGCCGCGCACGATCAGCAGGTCTTTCAGGCGCCCGGTGATGTACACCTCACCGTCGCGGATAAAACCCAGGTCACCGGTGCGCAACCAGGTGCGGCCAGCATGCTGAACGAAGGTCTTGGCGCTGGCTTGCGGGTTGCGCCAGTAGCCGTGGGCGATGCTCGGGCCCGTGGCCCAGAGTTCGCCGACGCACTGGTCGGGCAGCTCGGTGAGGGTGTGCGGGTCGGCGATCAGCACGGCGTGGTCCGGCTGGCTGGTGCCGCAACTCATGATCGCAGGGCCCTGCCCCGGTTCGGCACGGTTGGCGGCCAGCGCCTGTTCGTCCAGGCGCAGGGCGGGAATGCCATGGCCACGGGTGCCGCCGGCGACAAACAGGGTGGCTTCGGCCAGGCCGTAGGAGGCGAAGAAATTATTCGGGGTGAAACCACAGGCCGCGAATTTTTCCGCGAAGCGTTCCAGGGTGTCGAGGCGGATCGGCTCGGAACCCGAATAGGCGACGCGCCAGCGACTCAAATCCAGGCGCTCCAGGGCCGACTCACTGACCCGTTCGCTGCACAGGCGGTAGGCGAAGTCCGGGCCACCGCTGATGGTGCCGCCGTATTCGCTGATCGCCTCCAGCCAGCGCAAAGGTCGGCCAAGGAAGTAGGCCGGCGACATCAACACGCAGGGCACGCCGCTGAAGATCGGTTGCAGCAGGCCGCCGATCAGGCCCATGTCGTGGTACAGCGGCAACCAACTGACGATCACGTCGTCGGGGTTGAGGTCGATGCCAAAACCACGGCGGATCAGCACTTCGTTGGCCACCAGGTTGCCGTGGCTGACTTGCACGCCTTTGGGCAATGCGGTGGAGCCAGAGGTGTATTGCAGGAACGCGATGTCGTCGGCCTTGAGGTCGGGCTCGACCCACTGGTCGGCCTGCTGCGCCTCCAGGGTGTCGACGCTCAACACCTTGGGCGCGTTTTCAATCTGCGCCAGGCCCTCGCTGAGGCTGGCAATGGTCAACAGCAGCCGCGGCTCGGCATCGCTGATGATCGACAGCAGGCGCTCCTGGTGATGACGACGCGTGGATTCCGGTGGATACGCCGGCACCGCGATCACCCCGGCGTACAGGCAACCAAAGAACGCCGCCACATAGTCCGGGCCGCTCGGGAACAGCAACACCGCACGCTCGCCCAGGCCAGCGTTGGCTTGCAAGGCAGCGGCGATGGTGCGGGCGCGTTGGTCGAGGTCGCGATAACTGAGCACCACACTGTGCTCGGCACTCTCGGCGAGGAAGCGCAACGCCACCTGGTCCGGCGTCTGCGCAGCACGCTGTTGAAGGGACTGGACCAGGGTGCGGGGGAGTTCGAAGGCGTCCATCATGGGGTTCCTGCCTGAAATCGGCTTACGGGAAATTCGGGAAGAAGTCGGTGGGGTTCAGCCGGCGACGAGCTGCCGCGTCGCACCAATGCGCCAGCGCGCCAAGTGCTCGTCGGCATAGCGACGCACGCAGCGCAGCACGGCGCTTTCGTGCTGCACGAGGAAGAAGTGATGGCCGTCAAACATGTCCAGGGAAAACCCACTGGCGGCGTCGAGTTGCCAGTCGAGCAACTGGTCGGCACGCACGCTGTCTTGCTTGCCACCGAACACGTGAATCGGCAGCGTCAGAGGCTGACGCTCGCCATAGGTGAAACTGCCGCACAGCAGGAAATCAGCGCGCAGGATCGGCAACATCAGTTGCATCAGCTCGGGGTTGGCCAGGGCTTCTTCGGCGGTGCCCTGCAATTCGCGCAGCCGGGCAATGAGTTGGGCATCGGTCTTTTCGACGGCGTACTCGCTCACATCACGACGCGCCGGGCCCGCCGTGCCGGACACGAACAACGCCAGGGGCGCGGGCAGATTGCGCGCGTTTAAAGCGTGAGCCAATTCAAACGCCAACAGCCCGCCAAGGCTGTGGCCGAACAAGGCATAGGGGCCATCCAGATCACGGCTGATTTCTTCAGCAAGCTGCGCGGCCAAGGCCTTGATATCGCGCTGCAATGGCTCGTCCATGCGCATGCCGCGTCCCGGCAATTCCAGCGGGCACACTTGCAGCCAGTCCGGCAGGACCCGGCGCCAGCGAGCGTAGACCGAGGCGCTGGCGCCTGAGTGGGGCAGGCAAAACAGGCGCAGCCGCAGGGACGTACTCATCCCGTGAGGACTCCGAACTGAAACACGCTGAATGCACGATAAAAACCCATCTGGTCCTCCTGCGGGTGCTGATCCTTGGCCGTTGTACTAACGAACCTGTCACCCATGAGAACGGACGGAGCCTTCAAATAATTAGTCGCCGGGGGCGAGCGAGACGTGGTTCACACCTTTGCCCAAGGCATAAGATTAGTTCGTCTTCTCATTTGACAATCATTATCATTAAGCATAATTTGTTGCCCGATATGTAGGAGGCCTCAGCAGGGATGCCCTCCCCTAACCTATTCGCAGCAAGGTGATTTCCATGACGGAACAAGTATCCACAGGCAGGTGCGATTCACCCCTTCTCCAGGCGTTCGTCGACAATCGACTGATTTTGGTGAAGATCGCGGCCCGTATCACCGGGTGCCGCTCCCGCGCCGAAGACGTGGTGCAGGACGCCTACTTCCGGCTGCAGTCGGCGCCGACCATCACCTCATCGTTCAAGGCCCAACTGAGTTATCTGTTTCAGATCGTGCGCAACCTGGCGATCGATCATTACCGCAAGCAGGCCCTGGAGCTCAAATACTCCGGGACCGAGGAGGAAGGCTTGAATGTGGTTATTCACGGCGCTTCACCGGAAACCTCGCACATCAATTTCAACACCCTGGAAAACATCGCCGACGCCCTGACGCAACTGCCCCAGCGCACCCGCTACGCGTTCGAGATGTACCGCTTGCATGGCGTGCCGCAAAAAGACATCGCCAAGGAGCTTGGGGTGTCTCCGACCTTGGTGAACTTCATGATTCGCGATGCGCTGGTGCATTGCCGCAAGGTGTCGGGCAGTCATAGCGATACGTTTGCGCGGCGGGTTTAATGCAGCGCCGACATATGTGGGTAAGGGCTCCACGGAAACTACGATGCGAAGCGAGCCGCTCTTGATCTTGATCTGCTTGTGATCTTGATCTGCTTGTGATCTTGATCTGGCTTTTGATCTTAGGCGCCCCGTTAAACCACGCTGGCCGGAATTCGACAGGGATTTGGGGGGTAAACCGGCAGGGATGCCGGTTTAGCCGCCCCGCGCCATGGATGGCGCGTGGCGGCGGCCCCCCAAATCACTGGCGGATTACGGGCACACCGAGCCTAGGCGAGGTGCCGAGTGGTGGGGCAAGAGCGTTTTGCTTACTTTTGCGCTTTTCAAAAGTGAGCCGCTGTAAAAGCGGAACCCTAAGTAGCCGTTACCGCAGGAATGGATATGTACACGGTCCAACTGTGTTGACTGTCAGGCCGTCTTCGCAGGCAAGCCAGCTCCCACAGTTGATCCCACTGAGCCCGAAGGATTTTACTTGCTAAGACCTCAGGGCAGCGCCGTCACATCAATACGATACGGCTCAAAAATCTTCAGCATCTGGCCACTGTCGCGCAGACGCTTGAGCAGTTCGGCAAACGCCGGACCAGTGATCGGTGCCTTGGGCCGCAACAACGCGTAGTGGTGATACACCTGGTCAATACGCTCCGACACCAAAAACTGCCCCGCCATGTCTGCGTTGCGCACCATGAAATCACTCAGGTACGAACGGGTAACCAGCGCAATATCCGCACGCCCACGAGCAACCATCAGCAGATTACTGTCATGGGAATAGGTCAACGTCGCATTGAAACGCTCGGCCATGTTCTTGGGATCGGGATTGAAGTCGGCAAAGGCATAGTGATACCCGCTGAATACCGCCAGGCGCTTACCGGTGAGGTCGGTGAAGTAGCTCTGGTCGCGCCCGGGTTGACGCTGGGCAACGAATATTTCCGCATCTTCCAGCCCCATATCAACACTGGTATGGGCAATATTCTGCCAACCCCAGGACGGGTTTTCGAAGATGGCCATGTCGACCCGGCCTTGCTCGAAGTCACGAAAACGCCGGGGGATGGAGGTAGGCACCACCACGAACTGGTAATCCGTTTGCGCAGCGTTCAACGCCTCGACCAATTGCGGCAGCAACCCGGTGTCGGCGCCTTGTTCAGGGCGTACGGTGTAGGGCGGAAAATGCGCCGCGCCGATTCTCACCAACTGCGCGGCACCGGCCTGCGTCCACGCGGCGGTGCCCAGTGCCCATAAAGTAAGTCCTGCAGCCAGCCGCCATGGCGAAAACATCGAGGCACGCACCGTTGAAGAGTTCAATGCCGATAAGCTAGGCGTTTTTACTGGGGGAGACAACTTTCGCCAGCAAATTAATAACTTGCGCCTCAGTCCGACTTCAGCACCATCAACAAGGCCTCTTCGGCCAACTCCTCAAGGGTCAGGCTGCCTTGGGCGCGAAACCAGGTGGTGGTCCAGGACAAGGCGCCAGTGAGGAAGCGCCGGGTGATAAACACATCGCCCCGGATGTAGCCAGCGGCCTTGGCCTCGCCCAGTACCTGCAACCAGATCTGCTCATACACGTCACGCAGGGCCAGCACGTGCGCCTGGCCTTCGGCCGACAGCGAGCGCCATTCGTAGACCAGCACCGCCATGGCCTCGCCACTGCCACCCATGATCGACTGCAACTCGCAGCGGATCAGCGCCAGCACGCGTTCGCGCACCGTGCTCGCCTCCTCCAGTGAAGCGCGCATCATCGCGGTGTTGTAATGGATGGTTTCCTCCATCACCGCACGCAATATCTCATCCTTGCTCTTGAAGTGATGAAAGATGCTGCCGGACTGGATGCCCACGGCGCTGGCCAGATCTCGCACAGTGGTGCGCTCGAAACCCTTGTTGCGAAACAGATGAGCTGCGGTTTGCAGCAACTTGCCGCGGGCGCTCTCGGGGTCGGTCAATTGGCCACCATCGACCATGGTGCGCATCACCCCCAGGGCTTTGTGCTCATCCATGCTGCTCTCCTTCACGTCTACTGTCGTCTTGGCCGGCAATTTAGGCCGTGACTGCCACCCAAGCAAGCGCTTGGGTAAAACTTGTGACTGGAGTTTACAAACCAAGCGCTTGCTTGGTAGTCTCGGCACCAGCCCTTGGAGGAAGGATTTCTCATGAGCAAGACGGTACGTATCGGCTGCGCCAGCGCCTTCTGGGGCGACACCTGCACCGCCGCCGCCCAATTGGTGCAGGGCGGTGCCTTGGATTACCTGGTGTTCGATTACCTGGCGGAAGTCACCATGTCGATCCTCGCCGGTGCCCGCCTGAAAGACCCCAAGGCCGGTTACGCCACGGATTTTGTCGAGGTGCTTACGCCCCTGCTGGCGGATATCCAGCGCCAGGGCATCCGAGTGATCAGCAATGCCGGCGGTATCAACCCCCAGGCCTGCGCCGCCGCCCTGCAAGCGGCCTGCGATAACGCCCACATCCCGCTGAAAATCGCCGTGTTGCTGGGTGATGACCTGCACCCTCAACTCAAACAGCTGCCGACTGTCACCGACCTGTACAACGGGGCCCCGCTGCCGCCCCTGTGCGTGTCCGCCAACGCCTACCTCGGCGCACCGGGCATTGCCCAGGCATTGGGGCTCGGCGCCGATATTGTCATCACCGGCCGGGTGGTCGACAGCGCAGTGGTCAGCGCGGCACTGGTGCATGAATTCAATTGGTCATGGCAGGACTACGATCACCTGGCCCAGGCCGCCCTGGCCGGGCATATCATCGAATGCGGCGCCCAATGCACCGGCGGTAACTTCACCGACTGGCGTGACGTGCCCGACTACGAACACATCGGCTTCCCTATCGTCGAAGTCAGCGCCGACGGCCAGTTCACCGTCAACAAGGTCGAAGGCAGCGGCGGGCTGATCAGCGAACTCAGCGTGGCCGAACAACTGCTGTATGAAATCGGTGACCCGCGCGCCTATGTGCTGCCGGACGTGATCTGCGATTTCAGCCAGGTCAAACTGCAGCAACAAGGCAAACACGCGGTGCGCCTGCACGGCGCCAAGGGCCTGCCACCCACCGACCAGTACAAGGTCAGCGCCACTTACCCCGATGGCTTTCGCTGCACCGCCAGTTGCCTGCTCGCCGGCATCGACGCGGTGGCCAAGGCCGAGCGGGTCAGCCAGGCGCTCATCAACAAGACTTCGGAGCTGTTCAGCCAGCGCGGCTGGGCGCCCTACACCGACGTCAACATCGAACTGCTTGGCAGCGAAGCCACCTACGGCGCCCACGCCCGGCGTGCGGATTGCCGTGAAGTGGTGATGAAGCTGGCGGTGCGGCATCCGAACAAGCAGGCGCTGGTGCTGTTCGCTCGCGAGATCGCCCAGGCGGCCACCGGCATGGCACCGGGGCTGACCGGCATTGTTGGCGGGCGGCCGACGGTGTATCCGCTGATTCGGCTGTTTTCGTTCCTGGTCGACAAATCACGGTGTAGCGTCGCCATCGAGTACCAAGGCCAACGTCATGCCGTCGAGCTGCCCGCCTCCGCGCCTCTGCTCACGCCGGCTGTGCCCATCGAGCCGGCCAAGCCGGAGGGCCGTGCCGATGCCAGTGTGCCGCTGGTGAAACTCGCCGTGGCGCGCTCTGGTGACAAGGGCAACCACAGCAATATTGGCGTGATCGCCCGCCACCCCGACTACCTGCCGTGGATCGCCGAAGCCCTGACCCCGGAGGTGATCGTCGACTGGATGGACCACGTGCTCGACCCGATCCATGGCCGCGTCGAACGCTGGTACTTGCCCGGCAGCCACAGCCTCAACTTCCTGCTGGAAAACGCCCTGGGCGGCGGCGGTATCGCCAGCCTGCGCATCGACCCGCAAGGCAAAGCCTTCGCTCAGCAACTGCTGGAAATCCCCATCGCCGTGCCGCAATACATTGCCGATCAACTCACCTAAAGGACCGTCGCCGTGGCCTTCGACTCGATCTTCAAAGCCGACCTGTTCAAGGGGCAAACCGTGATTGTCACCGGCGGCGGCAGTGGCATTGGCCGCTGCACCGCCCATGAGCTGGCGGCCCTTGGTGCCTGCGTGATCCTGGTGGGGCGCAAGCCAGAAAAACTGCAGAAGGTCGCGGCGGAAATTGCTGAAGATGGCGGCGTCGCCCATTGGCATGCCTGTGACATTCGTGAGGAAGAGGCGGTGAAAGCGCTGGTCACGCAGATCCTGCACGACCACGGCCCCATCCATGGCCTGGTGAATAACGCGGGCGGCCAATACCCGTCGCCACTGGCGGCGATCAATCAGAAGGGCTTTGAAACCGTACTGCGCACCAACCTGGTGGGCGGTTTCCTGATGGCGCGGGAAGTGTTCAACCAGTCGATGAGCAAGCACGGTGGCGCGATCGTCAACATGCTCGCCGACATGTGGGGCGGCATGCCCGGCATGGGCCACTCCGGCGCGGCGCGCTCCGGCATGGACAACGTCACCAAGACCGCCGCGTTTGAGTGGGGCTATGCCGGGGTGCGCGTCAACGCCGTGGCGCCTGGCTGGATTGCCTCCAGCGGCATGGACACCTACGAAGGCGCGTTCAAGGCGGTGATTCCCACCCTGCGTGAGCATGTACCGCTCAAGCGCATCGGCACCGAGTCGGAAGTCAGCGCGGCCATCGTCTTCCTGCTCAGCCCGGCTGCGGCCTTTATCAGCGGTAGCACCCTGCGCATCGACGGCGCCGCCAGCCTGGGCAGCCGCGCATGGCCGCTGCACAAGGCGCAGGCGCCGAGCGAGCCATTCAACGGGTTCCACCGCGCCTACCTGCCGGATGTGCTCAAGGCGGAGCAATAACGCCATGTCAGTCATTGAAACCATGATCGAGCCTAACAGCCCAGCGTTCGCGCAAAACCGCGAAGCCATGCTGGCGTCCATTGCCCAGCTACGCCAACTGGAACACACCCTGCTGGCCAAGGCCCAGGAAGCCAAGCCCAAGTTCGACAAGCGCGGCCAATTGCTGCCCCGTGAGCGCCTCAACCTGCTGCTGGACCCCGGCGCGCCTTTCCTGGAGCTGGCCAGTCTGGCCGGCTACAAACTCCACGACGACAAGGACGGTAGCGCCGCCGGTGGCGGGCTGATCGCTGGTATCGGCTATGTCAGCGGCGTGCGCATGCTGGTGGTGGCCAACAACAGCGCGATCAAAGGCGGCACCATTTCCCCCTCCGGGCTGAAAAAATCCCTGCGCCTGCAACAGATCGCCATGGAGAACAAACTGCCAGTGGTGACCCTCGCCGAAAGCGGCGGCGCCAACCTCAACTACGCAGCCGAGATTTTCGTCGAAGGCGCGCGCAGCTTTGCCAACCAAGCCCGCATGTCCGCCATGGGCTTGCCGCAGATCACCGTGGTGCACGGCTCGGCGACGGCCGGCGGTGCGTATCAGCCGGGGCTGTCGGATTACGTGGTGGTGGTGCGCGGCAAGGCCAAGCTGTTCCTCGCCGGGCCACCGTTGCTCAAGGCCGCCACTGGCGAAGTCGCCACCGATGAAGAACTGGGGGGTGCGCAGATGCACGCGCAAACCGCCGGCACCGCTGAGTACCTGGCCCAAGACGATGCCGACGGCGTGCGCATCGTGCGTGAAATTGTGGGCCTGCTGCCCTGGAATGATCGCTTGCCGCACGCGCCACCCCGCGCCTATCGCGAACCGCTGTACCCGATTGAAGAGCTGTTGGGGCTGATCCCCGATGACCCGAAAAAGCCCTATGACGTGCGCGAAATCCTGGTGCGCCTGGCCGACGGTTCCAACCTGCTGGAATTCAAAGGCGAGTTCGACCCCCACACCGTCTGCGCCCATCTGCATATCCAGGGGCGCGCCGTGGGAGTGATCGGCAATAACGGCCCCATCACGCCGAAGGGCGCGAGCAAGGCCGCGCAGTTTATCCAGCTGTGCGACCAGAGCCGCACGCCGCTGCTGTTTTTGCACAACACCACCGGCTTCATGGTGGGCACCGAGTCGGAACAGCAAGGGGTGATCAAGCACGGCGCGAAGATGATCCAGGCGGTCGCCAATGCCCGTGTGCCTAAACTCACCATCGTGGTCGGGGGTTCCTACGGTGCCGGCAACTACGCCATGTGCGGTCGCGGCCTGGACCCGCGCTTTATCTTCGCCTGGCCCAACAGCCGCACCGCGGTGATGGGCGGCGCACAAGCGGGCAAGGTGCTGCGCATTGTCACCGAGGCCAAGCAACTCAAGGACGGCCTGGTGCCCGACCCCAAGGTGCTCGACATGCTCGAACAGGTCACCGCGCAGAAGCTCGACAGCCAGTCCACCGCCCTCTACAGCAGCGCCAACCTGTGGGACGACGGGCTGATTGATCCACGGGATACCCGCACCTTGCTCGGGTTTGTGCTGGATATCTGTCACGAAGCCGAACTGCGGCAACTGCAACCGAACAGCTTTGGCGTGGCGCGCTGATCGTTCCCACGCTCCACGTGGGTGATCGTTCCCACGCTCCGCGTGGGAATGCAAACCAGGACGCTCCGCGTCCCAACAGGGAGAACAATAAAAATGATCTTCACCCAGGAACACCAGGAACTGCGCCGCACCGTGCGCGCCTTCGTCGACCGCGAGATCAACCCGTACGTGGATGAATGGGAAAAAGCCGGGCGCTTCCCCATTCACGAAATCTTCCGCAAGGCCGGCGACCTCGGCCTGCTGGGCATCTCCAAACCGGAAAAATTCGGCGGCATGGGCCTGGACTACAGCTACTCCATTGTCGCCGCCGAAGAGTTCGGCACCATCCGCTGCGGCGGCATCCCCATGTCCATTGGTGTGCAGACCGATATGTGCACTCCGGCCCTGGCGCGCTTCGGCTCCGATGAACTGCGCGAAGAGTTCCTGCGCCCGGCCATCAGCGGCGAACAAGTGGGCTGCATCGGCGTCTCGGAAACCGGCGCCGGCTCCGACGTGGCCGGGCTCAAGACCCATGCGCGCAAGGACGGCGACGACTACGTGATCAATGGCAGCAAGATGTGGATCACCAATTCGCCCAGCGCTGACTTCATCTGCCTGCTGGCCAACACCTCGGACGACAAGCCGCACATCAACAAATCCCTGATCATGGTGCCGATGAACAGCCCCGGCATCAGCGTCAGCCCGCCGTTGGAAAAACTCGGCATGCACAGCTCCGAGACCGCCCAGGTGTTTTTCGACGGCGTGCGCGTACCGCAACGCAACCGCATCGGCCACGAAGGCGCGGGCTTCATGATGCAGATGTTGCAGTTCCAGGAGGAACGCCTGTTTGGCGCGGCCAATATGATCAAGGGCCTGGAGTACTGCATCGACAGCACCATCGAATACTGCAAGGAGCGCCAAACCTTCGGCAAGGCGTTGATCGACAACCAGGTGATCCACTTCCGCCTGGCGGAACTGGCCACCGAAATCGAATGCCTGCGCGCCTTGGTCTACCAGGCCACCGAGCAGTACATCAAGGGCCAGGATGTCACGCGGCTGGCCTCCATGGCCAAACTCAAGGCCGGGCGCCTGGGCCGTGAGGTCAGCGACAGTTGCCTGCAATATTGGGGCGGCATGGGCTTCATGTGGGACAACCCGGTGGCCCGCGCCTATCGCGACGTGCGCCTGGTGTCGATTGGCGGCGGTGCCGACGAAATCATGCTGGGCATCATCTGCAAACTGATGGGCACCCTGCCCGGTAAAAAGCCATGAGCACCTTGCTGCTAGAAGCCCACAACGGCGTGCTGCATATCACCCTCAACCGGCCCGAATGCCGCAATGCAATGAGCCTTGAAATGGTCAATGAGCTGCGTGCGGTACTGGCGCAGTTGGACAGCCAGGTGCGCGCCGTGGTGATCAGCGGCGCGGGCGGGCATTTTTGCGCGGGGGCCGATGTGAAGGACCTGGTCAGCGCGGGGGATCAACTGCAAGCGTTGAACCGCGCATTTGGCACCTTGCTGCAAGAGGTGCAGGCACTGACACCCGTGGTGATCGCGGTGCTGCAAGGCGCGGTGCTGGGCGGTGGGTTCGGGCTGGCGTGCGTGAGTGATATTGCGATTGCAGAGGGCCAGGCGCAGTTCGGCTTGCCCGAGACCCGCCTGGGGTTGTTGCCGGCACAGATTGCGCCGTTTGTGGTCAAGCGTATTGGCCTTACTCACACGCGGCGCCTGGCGCTGACGGCGGCGCGGTTTGATGGGGTGGAGGCTGGGCGGCTGGGAGTGGTGCATTTTGTCGAGCACGACGCCCAGGCATTGGCGCAGCGGGTGGATGAGGTATTGGGGCAGGTGTTGCAGTGTGCGCCGGGGGCGAACGCACGGACTAAAGCGCTGTTGCTGGCCAGTGTGGATGAGCCCCTTGAGGCCGTGCTGGATCGCGGGGCGCAGTGGTTTGCCGAGGCGGTGAGGAGTGAAGAAGGGGTCGAGGGGACGCAGGCGTTTGTGCAGAAGCGAAAGCCGAGTTGGTCTCGATGACGCCATCGCAGGCAAGCCAGCTCCCACAGGGGGAGACATTTCAAATGTGGGAGCTGGCTTGCCTGCGAAGAAGCCCCAACACACGCCACATCCACCAAGGGATAACCCAATGCCCGCATTCACCAAGATCCTGATCGCCAACCGCGGTGAAATCGCCTGCCGCATCCAGCGCACTGCCCAGGCCCTCGGCTACCGCACCGTGGCCGTGTACAGCGACGCGGATACCGATGCCCTGCACGTGCAGATGGCCGACGAAGCCGTACACATCGGCCCGGCGCCCGTCCACCAGTCCTACCTGAACACAGAGGCCATCCTCGCCGCCGCCCAACTGACCGGCGCCGACGCCATTCACCCCGGCTACGGCTTCCTCTCGGAAAACCCCGACTTCGCCCGCGCCTGCCAGCAGGCCACGCTCACCTTCATCGGCCCCAGCGCCGAGGCGATCGAACTGATGGGCAGCAAACGCCTGTCCAAACTCGCCATGCTCGACGCCGGCGTACCTTGCATCGCCGGTTATCAAGGCAGTGCCCAGGACGATGCCACCCTGCAACGGGAAGCCGAACGCATCGGCTTCCCACTGATGATCAAGGCCAGCGCCGGCGGCGGTGGGCGTGGCATGCGCCTGGTGCACCAGCGCGAACAGCTGCTGGAGCAACTGCGCACCGCACGCTCGGAAGCCATGAATGCGTTCGGCAGCGACGAGCTGATCCTTGAACAGGCGCTGATCGACCCGCGCCACGTGGAAGTGCAGCTGTTCGGCGACAGCCATGGCAACCTCATTTACCTCGGCGAACGCGACTGTTCGATACAGCGCCGCCATCAGAAAGTCATTGAAGAAGCGCCCTGCCCCGTGATGACGCCCGATCTGCGCCAGGCCATGGGCGAAGCCGCGCTCAAGGCCGGGCGGGCGGTGAACTATGTAGGTGCCGGCACCGTGGAGTTTCTGCTCGACCGCAACGGCCAGTTTTATTTCCTGGAAATGAACACGCGCCTGCAAGTCGAACACCCCGTCACCGAGATGATTACCGGCCTCGACCTGGTGGACTGGCAGTTGCAGATCGCCGCCGGCCAACCGCTGCCACTCACCCAATCACAGGTGACCCTGACCGGCCACGCCATGGAAGTACGCCTGTACGCCGAAGACCCGGCCCAGGGCTTCCTGCCGCAAACCGGTGACGTGTTGCGTTGGGAACCAGCCCCCGGCGTACGCATCGACCATGGATTGCTTGAAGGCCAAACCGTCAGCCCGTTCTACGACTCGATGCTGGGCAAGATCATCGCCCACGGCGCCAGCCGCGAAGAAGCCCGGCGAAAACTGCTGCGGGCCGTGGAAGACAGCGTATTGCTGGGCGTGGCGACCAACCAGCGTTTGCTCATCGACCTGCTCAAGCACCCGGACTTTATCAATGGCGACTTCAGCACGGGGTTGATCGCCGAACACTTCAGCGTCATCCCACAGCAGACGGCGACCGCTGAACAGCTCAAGCTGGCCGCCGCGCTGTTTTATCAACACAGCGCCAACCAGCACACCCAAACACTTGCGCGCTGGCGCAATACGGCGAGTGTCCCGGTAACGTACCGTCTGGAGGCCAACGGCCAACTCCACAGCGTCAGCGTTGACGACCTGCAACTCACCACCGACGGCCGCCACGCCAGCCTGGTCATCAAGGGGGTCCGCCGACGCATCGCTTATCACCTGGACGGCAACCGGCTATGGCTACCAGGGCTGACTGTCACAGACCGCACCCAGCAAGTCGCCAGCCGCCAGGCCGACGCCAGCAGCGGCACGGTCCAGGCGCCCATGGACGGCGCCATCGTCGATATACGGGTGTGCGTCGGTGAGACCGTCAGCAAAGGCCAACTGTTGCTGGTGCTCGAAGCGATGAAAATGGAGCACCCGTTGAAGGCCGGCATCGATGGCACCGTCAAGGAGATGCGCGT
The DNA here is from genome assembly GCF_021605325.1 of Pseudomonas sp. PA-7-1E. Classification (NCBI taxonomy): domain Bacteria; kingdom Pseudomonadati; phylum Pseudomonadota; class Gammaproteobacteria; order Pseudomonadales; family Pseudomonadaceae; genus Pseudomonas; species Pseudomonas sp. PA-7-1E. Next base: position 64,384 of record NZ_WKFA01000008.1, on the reverse strand, counting down.
CATGACGGGCGACCAGGTGCGCAACCGTCAGGTTTTGCTGGAGATCGAATAACGCCCCTAGGCGGAACTACAGGGCCGGGCTACGCTCTATCCCCATCAGGAAGGGACGAGTACGGGAACCTGCACATGCCTCATTGGCTGATTATTGACCTTGAAGCCACAACGGATGACGGCGGCTGGCCCGTGACAGAGATGGAAGTCATCGAGATCGGCGCCAGCCTGGTCAACCGCCAGGGCCGCGAACTGGACCACTTCCAGCGCTTTGTGCGGCCCTTGCGCCGGCCGTTGCTGACACCCTTTTGCCGCAAACTCACCCATATCACCCAGGCCAATATCGACATGGCCGCGCCGATCACCGAGGTGTGGCCGCTGTTCGAGCGCTGGCTGGGCCAACATCAGCCACGCCTGGAAGGCTGGGCCAGTTGGGGTGACTATGATCGCGTGCAGCTTGAGCTGGAGTGGCAGCGCCATGGCCTCGCCAGCGCCCTGGGCGATACGCCGCATGTGAACCTCAAGCAACGCTTTGCCAAGGCCCGGCGCCTGGACAAGCCGCTGGGGCTCAATGGTGCGCTGCAATTGGCAGGAATGCAGTTCAATGGCCAGCAGCATCGCGCCCTGGAGGATGCACGCAACACCGCACGCCTGCTGCCGCTGATATTGCCGGTCTAGGCAGCGCTTGCAGCCTTGGGCATACTGGCCAGCCAATTTCCTTTGATGCTGCCCACCTGCACCAACGAAATCCTGTGGCGAGCAAGCTTGCTTGCGCTGGGGTGCGAAGCTCCCCCAAAAAACGGGGACTGCTACGCAGTCAACGGGAGCAAGCTCCCTCGCCACAGAAGCCCGCGCCTGCAGTGATGAGCGTAAGCATCCATCTTTTCCGAGGATTCACCCATGTTCAAAGTCAACGAGTACTTCGACGGCACCGTCAAGTCGATCGCTTTCGGCACCGCAGAAGGGCCGGCGACCATCGGCGTGATGGCTCCGGGTGAATACGAATTCGGCACCGCCCAACGTGAAATCATGCACGTGGTCTCCGGCGCCCTGACCGTGAAGCTGCCCGACAGCAGCGACTGGGAAACCTTCGCTGCCGGCAGCCAGTTCAACGTACCGGCCAACAGCAAGTTCCAGTTGAAGGTTGCGGTGGACACCGCCTACCTGTGTGAATACCGCGGCTAAGCGGTACCCGGCACACAAAAAGCCCGTCTCCCACGAGACGGGCTTTTTTATTCCAGCACCGTTACCGGCATGCCGACTTCCAGGCGCCCGATGCCATCGTTGACCAGGTTCTGGCCGAACATCGCGCCCTTTTCGGTCTGGCGGTAGGTTTGCAGCGTCGCGAAAGGCTCGCGGTCGGGGCTGCGCTCACCGGTCTGGGGGTCGACTGTGGTGAGGATGCACCGCGAGCACGGCTTGACCACCCGAAACTCCACGTCGCCGATGCGCAAGCGCTTCCAGCCGTCTTCGGCGAAAGCCTCGGCGCCCTCGATGACCAGGTTGGGACGAAAACGCAGCATCTCCATCGGGCGGCCGATCTTTTCACACAAGTCGTCGAGGGAGCCCTGGCCGATCAACAGCAACGGGTAGCCGTCAGCGAAGCCGACCTTGTCGTCATCCTTGCCATACCCGGCTTCGGTGGTGCGCGCACGTTCCAGGGGCAGTTGCACCAAGCGCGTCGGCTTGCCAATGAATGCACTGACCCAGGCCGCGGCCTCATCGCCAGCATCCGGCACACGCAGGGTGTCGCGCCAGATGGTCACACCACGCAGTTCGCTGGCGCTGCCCGGCAATGCCACATCCAATGGCGCGTAGCCCGGCGAACTCAGGGTCAGGCCCCCGCTGCTGTTCCACAACGCCGAGAGCTGGCTCATCTTCGCCACGGCCCGTTGCGTCAGGAACCGCCCGCTGGCTTCATCCACCAGCATCCAGCGTCGATCCCCGTCCAACCCGAGTTTATCCAGGCCAATCTGCTGCAAGGCTTCGGCCTTGCCGGACTTCAAGGGGTAACGGTACAACGCGCTGAGACGCAGCATGGGCCTGCCTTCCTAGGAAACAAAGTGTCATCCTAAAGTCAGGCGGGCATTTCGTCCAACATCAGTCGCTGGCGTACCACGTCCACCAGCTTGTCCGGCTGGAATTTGGAGAGGAAATTGTCGCAGCCGACCTTCTTGACCATCGAGTCATTGAAGCTGCCCGACAGCGAGGTGTGCATCACCACGTACAGACCACGCAGGCGCGGGTCGTTGCGGATTTCGGTAGTGAGACGGTAGCCATCCATCTCGGGCATTTCGGCGTCGGTGAAGATCATCAGCAGTTTGTCGGTCATCACCTGGCCGCTGTCGGCCCAAGCCTTGAGCATGTTCAGTGCCTTGAGACCGTCGCTGGCGACGTGCATCTTCACGCCCAACTGGCCCAGGGTGTCACGCAACTGCGACAACGCCACGTTGGAATCATCCACCAGAAGCACTTCGCGGCCACGGGCACGCTCCAGCACCGGGTCTTCAAGTTTGTCCCGGGAGACCTTGGCGTTGTAGGGCACGATCTCGGCGAGGACTTTTTCCACGTCGATGATTTCCACCAGTTGCTCATCGACCTTGCTGATGGCGGTGAGGTAGTGCTGGCGACCGGCGCTGGTCGGCGGCGGCAGGATGGCTTCCCAGTTCATGTTGACGATGCGGTCGACGCCGCCCACCAGGAACGCCTGCACCGAGCGATTATATTCGGTGACGATAATGGTGCTGTTGGGGCCCGGCACCAAAGGACGCATGCCGATGGCCTGGGACAGATCGATCACCGGCAGGGTCTGGCCACGCAGGTTGACCACCCCACACACGAACGGGTGGCGCTGGGGCATCAGGGTCAGCTTGGGCAACTGCAGCACTTCCTGCACTTTGAACACGTTGATCGCGAACAACTGCCGTCCGAAGAGGCGGAACATGAGAATTTCCAGGCGATTCTCACCCACCAATTGCGTGCGTTGATCTACCGTGTCGAGAATGCCGGCCATTAAAAGCTCCTGGAGTACACGCCGCAGGCGCGTGAAAGGGTATGCAGCTGTATAAGCACGTTATCGGCGGCAAGCGCCGGACCTTGACCCCAATAAAATGCCATGTAAATCCATTGATGTCACACTGACATCATGCTTTACTGCTTGGGCCCTTGATGCTCTATCAAGCCGCCTTGCGCGACAGTCGAATTGACGTGCAGTTCCGCCACATAGGGGATTCCCCTATACGCAATCAGGCCCAACCTGATATTCGCGATATCTAATAGCCATTAATGTGACGCCATTCTCATTGCATGAATGGAGTCAGGCTTTTGTTTGCCCACCCAAGCCCTTGGTCTACGGGCCTTTCAGGCACTCACGTATCGGCAACTGAAGTTGCGTCATCCCGCCTAACAGCGGTTAAAGGCGGCATTCGTGAGTTTTTCAATAAACGTCCTACTGGATTATCGGAAGCAACCTACACGCCCCAGTCGTATTTCAGCGCTAGTTTTAAGCCATTCACCCGGTGCGACATCTCATCACCCGACCTTAAGTTGTGGAGACTTGCATGATGAATAGCGCGAACGAATGGCAAACCGCGCTTCCCGAGTTTTTGCTGGAAGCCGAAATGCTGCTGGCCAAGTCCGAGGAATGCCTGAACCACCTGCATTTGATCCGCAATGACAGCGACGCCATCGACTGCATGAAAACCAGCTTGGCCAAACTGGCAGAAAAAGCCGATGGCCTGGCCTTGCAGGCGATCAGCGAGTTCTCCCGGCATATTCAATACCTGATCGCCAATGCCGTGAGCCCGGTGCAACTGCATGACCAGGCCCTGGAGGCGTTGCACGACTGCCTGAGGTTACTGGCTTGGCAACTGGAGCTGATTGACATCCGTACCGGGGAACTGGGCCTGGATGACAGTGAGCAAACTTCGCTGATTGCCACGGTGACCTCGCAGATTCCGCAAAAAGACTACGGCCATCAGCAGCGTCTACAGCAGAGGTCTTAAATCAAGGAGAGGTCGTATTTAATACCGTGTTATCTAAAAGCGACCGTTTAAGCCAAAGATGAAACACTTCTAGAGACTGAAGAAATATCAATTAGCCAGCACCTTAAAAATTGTACAAATCAGTCTAACTAATACAACTCAAGAGCGCTGGCCTGACCGTCAGGGCATTGACGTGGTTAATATATCGAGGGAGGAATATGCCAGGCGACCAACGGTAATAGTGGTGGTACCATGCCCCGCTCGAAATGAAGCAACTTCATTATGGATAACCACGATCCGGCACCGCACTCTCGACAGAGCCCAGTCAACCGCCGTGACCGGTCTTCGCGCAGTGAACCCTCATTGGCTCCATCCGCTATGTACGCCAGCCTCAAGTCACTCATCGCAAGGTTCGTGTCCCGCCGCCATGTGCGCCCCCTCATCCTTGCCCTGTGCCTGTGCTCACTGCTGGTCAGCCTGTGGGTTTACCTGAAAGGCGCGCCGCTGCCATTAGTGATTGTGTTGCTCAACCTGGTCACGTTGGCAGTGGTCGCCCTGCACCAGTGGCGCTCGCGCAAAGCCATCAAGTTCCAGCCCCAGGAGCTGGCCGACCGCCTGCTGCAAGTCCAGGAAAACGAACGCCACCGCCTCAGCCGCGAGCTGCACGATGACATCGGCCAACTGCTGACCGCCGCCAAGTTGCAGAGCGAATGGTTGCAGCGTCGACTGCCCCAAGACCTGCAAATTCATTGCTCGGTGCTATGCAATACGCTCAATGAAACCCTGGCCAAGGTGCGCGACGTGTCCGCCATTCTCAACCCTCGCCAACTGGCAAGCCTGGGGCTGGAAGCCAGCCTGCGCGCGCACCTGCTCAAGGCCCTGGAAAATACCCAGGTGTGCTGGAGCCTGGAGTGTCAGCAACGCCTCACCGGCATTCCCGAAGAAATGGCCGTGGCGGCCTTTCGCATCACCCAGGAAGCGGTCACCAACATGCTGCGCCATGCGAAGGCACACAACCTGCTGGTGCGCCTGCAACGCTTGCCGGAAGGGCTGTCCCTGACGATATGCGATGACGGCCAGGGCTTCGCACCTGCCGCCGACCCCGGCAAGGAAGGCCAACGGGGCATGGCCGGCATGTGCGAACGGGCCCACCAGTTGGGCGGCACCGTGTCCGTCAGCAGCCAGCCGGGCAACGGCACACGCATCCACGCACTTTTCCCCTGGGCCCCCCGCGCCCTCGAACGGGCCAGTGCCCATAAGGTTCTCCGGTGACCTGCAATCTGCTCCTGGTCGATGACCATGCCTTGATCCGCGCCGGCGTGCGCGCGCTGATCCTGGATATCCCCGGCTACGCCGTCGTTGGCGAGGCCAGTGACGGCGCGCAACTGCTTGAGAAATTCTGCGCCCTGCAGCCCGACATTGTGCTGCTGGACCTGTCGATGAAACACACCGGGGGCCTGGATGCCTTGCAGCAACTCAAGCGCGCCTACCCCAAGTGCAAAGTGCTGATCCTGTCGATGCACACCGATCCCGAGATGATCATGCGCGCCCTGGAGTCTGGTGCCCACGGCTACCTGCTCAAGGACACCACCGCCAACGAGCTGGAACATGCCCTGCTGGCCCTGCGTAACAACGAACGCTACCTGAGCCCCGCCATCGCCCACACAGTGATCAACCAGGCGCTGATCCGTAGCCAGGCCCCCAGTGCGCCTGTCGCCCACAGCCACAGCCTGACGGCGCGGCAACTGGAAATCCTGCGCTTGATCGTGCGCGGCAAATCCACCCGGGAAATTGCCCACGGCCTGGGCCTGAGCATCAAGACTGTCGAAGCCCACCGCTCGCAGATCATGAAGCGCTTGCAGATTTTTGACGTGGCGGGCCTGGTGTTATTTGCCGTGCGTGAGCAGATCATCAGCCTGGACGACTAACGGCGAACCCAGCGGCAAGTGCACGCGCAGGGCCTTGGGCAGCGCCTCGAAGTGCAGGTCGTCGCCTTCCAGCGGCTCGCCGTCGAGGTTGATGTACAAGCCTTGTGCGACCTTGATCTTCACCCACGGCAAGCGTGCGCGCACGAACATGGTGTCCAGGCCCCAGCCGTTGTTCATCAACTCACGCAACGTGCCCACCACTTCCTGGGGCGCCGGCAGGATGCTGACATCCAACAGCCCGTCATCAGCCAATGCACCGGGGCACAGCACATGCCCGCCACCGGCCTGGCGACCGTTACCGATGCCCAGCGCGAGCAACTCGCCTTTCCAATGGAAATCCGGGCCTTCCAATTCACCGTAGGCGGCTTTCAATTCACTGAAGCGGGTTAAACCGGTAAACAGGTACGCGGCACCGCCCAGGACCTTCTTCAGGTCTTCGGACGTGTTGGCCGTGACCTGGCTGCCAAAACCACCGGTGGCCATGTTCAGGAAGATTTGCCCACCGACCTGGCCCAGGTCAATCGCCTTGGGCTGTACGTCCAGCAAGGCCAGGGCGCCTGCCGGCTCCAACGGCACGCCGGCGGCCTTGGCGAAATCATTGGCGGTGCCCAGGGGCATCAGCACCAGGCTGGCGTCAGTGTTGGCATGGGCCATGGCTTCGGCCACATCGCGCAAGGTGCCGTCGCCACCGCCGGCAATGATATGGGTGTACCCCTCGGCCAGGGCTTCATTGACCAGTCGCCGGGCATCGCCGCCCTCCCAGGTCACCCGCACCGCCAACTCCCCACCCTGCTCACGCCGCGACAGCACAGCAGCGCGCACATCCTCGTTGAGGGCTTGTTTGCCGTGGAGGATCAACAGGGCTTTGGGGGCGGTCATTTGGGAGAATCTCCTGGGTCAAGGTGCTTGAAGGATGTTGACCTTTGGGGAACAGGAAAAGTCTGTAGCTGGAGAAAATTGATTGAGGTATGCAGATCAAAATGTGGGCTGTCAGGCAGATAGATGTCGGCTGGCAGGCCGTCATCGCAGGCAAGCCAGCTCCCACAGTTGGATCGTTGGGCGCAAGGTAGAGAAGCGTCGGCTGCCAGGCCGCTATCGAGAATCAGCCCTTGTGCAACTTACTCATCAACTGCGCCTCAGCCTGGGTCAGCCCACATGACTGGGTCAGCTCATCCACCGTCGCCCCCATGCCGACCAGCTTGGCCGCCTGGGCAAACGACAGGTTCGACGGATCACGCTGCTCCAACTGCACCAACCTGTCGGGCAACGGCGCGAGAATCGCGCGCAGTTCATGCACTTCATCCCCAACCCGCACCGCACTTTGCTGGAAGTGATCAACACGCTTGACCAGTTCCAGAATGCGCCGGTCGCGCACCGCATCGCGCTCGGCCTGTTGCAAGGCAGACTCCCGCTGCTGGCGCATATAGCGCAGCACAAACGCCAAGGTCCCGGCCCACAACAGGGCCAGGACAATCACCGCTGCCTCAAGGAACAATCAGATGCTCTCCAGTTCCGACCATTCTTCTTCGCTCATCATCTTGTCCAGCTCAACCAGAATCAGCAGTTCGCCGTTCTTGTTGCACACGCCCTGGATGAACTTGGCCGACTCTTCGTTACCCACGTTCGGTGCGGTTTCCACTTCCGATTGGCGCAGGTAAACCACCTCGGCCACGCTGTCGACCAGGATGCCAACCACTTGCTTGTCGGCTTCGATGATCACGATACGGGTGTTGTCGCTGACTTCAACCGTGTCCAGGCCGAACCGCTGACGGGTGTCGATCACCGTCACCACGTTGCCGCGCAGGTTGATGATGCCCAGCACGTAGCTTGGCGCGCCTGGAACCGGGGCGATCTCGGTGTAGCGCAACACTTCCTGCACGCGCATCACGTTGATGCCGTAGGTTTCGTTGTCCAGCTTGAAGGTCACCCATTGCAGGATCGGATCATCCAAACCTTGTGCGGACGCTGACTTGTTCATTCATCTGACCCCTTCAAATGCCGCTATCGACGGCGTGTGTGCACGTAGGCCGCGCAACCGCACGGCCCTTATTGTTCAATCAACTGCGTTTGTTCTGTGGCATTGCCTTCACCGCACCACTGGCGATCAACTCGGCCAGTTCGGCGACATCCAGCAACGCGCACATGTGTTCGATCACAGTGCCCGCCAGCCACGGCCGCTGGCCGCGGTGGCTGCGCCATTTGATTTCATTCGGGTCCAGGCGCAGCGAGCGGCTGACTTGATGCACCGCCAGCCCCCACTCGTAGCCCTGCACCGAGATCACGTATTGCAGGCCCTGGCGAAAATCATCGCGGTAGCGGTCGGGCATCACCCAACGCGCCGTATCCAGCACCTTGAGGTTGCCGGCCTGGCTGGGCAGGATGCCGAGGAACCACTCCGGCTGCCCGAACAGCGGCGTCAGCTCCTGGCCTTCCAGGGAATAGATCGAGCCCAGGCACACCAGCGGCACCGCCAGGGTCAACCCGGCGACGTCGAACAGCAGGCACTCGAACGGCTCGGCAGCCCATGAGGGGCGACCGTCGCCCGTCATCGGCGGCGGCGTGATGCTGGGCGGCAGGTGCACGTCCACCAGCGGTTCGACCACCGGGGGCGCCACCACCGCCGGGGCGCTTGGCACCACCACCTGCGCATCCCGTGCCTGTTCTTCCATCACCGCCTGCTGGAATTCATCCAGCGGGCTTTCGGGTTCGACAGCAGGCTCAAGTACCAGAATCGGTTCTGGCAGTTCCTCGGCCGTCGCATCCTGCAGCAAGGCATCCAGGTAGGATTCCAGAGCCAGTTGCGGGCGGGTCTTGAATTCGACAGGACGGTTCATCACGCCACCTGCGCCACAAGCTGTTGCGACAGCAGGTGCTTGAGCAACGCACGGTAGGCCAGCACGCCACGGCTCTTGCCGTCGAACTGCGACGGTGTGAGCCCGGCACGGCTGGCGTCACGCAGGCGCGTGTCCACCGGGATGTAGCCATTCCAGATGGTGTCCGGGTAGGCATCGCGCAATACGCGCAAGGTGCCGAGGGACGCCTGGGTGCGACGGTCGAACAAGGTCGGCACGATGCTGAACGGCAGCGCCTGCTTGCGCGAACGGTTGATCATCGCCAGGGTGCTGACCATACGCTCCAGGCCCTTGACCGCCAGGTGCTCGGTCTGCACCGGGATCACCAATTGCTGGCTGGCCGCCAACGCATTGACCATCAGCACGCCGAGCAACGGCGGGCTGTCGATGATCGCGTAATCGAAGTCCTGCCACAGCTGCGCCAGGGTCTTGGCGATCACCAGGCCCAGGCCGCTCTGGCCTGGCGACTGGCGCTCCAGGGTGGCCAGGGCGGTGCTCGACGGCAGCAGGGAAATGCTTTCGTTGCTGGTGGGCAACAGCAGTTGCCCAGGCAGATCCGCCGGGACGCTGCCCTTGTGTAAAAACAAGTCATAGCAGCTGTGTTCCAGCGCATCCGGGTCGTAGCCGAAATAGCTGGTCATGGAACCGTGGGGGTCCAGGTCGACCACGACCACACGCTTGCCCGCTTCGGCCAGCAAACCGGCCAAGGCGATGGAAGTGGTGGTCTTGCCGACCCCACCCTTTTGATTGGCAACTGCCCAGACTCTCATTCGGTTGGTTCCTCCCGGCGGGCACAGGCGCGACCGAGACATTGCATACGGTTATTGAGCCAGCGACGGAGAATTGACGTTACTCGGTCGGACCGGCGGCTTGACAACGGGCGGTGCAGTTTGTGTGCCAGCACGCTTCAACGCCGCATCCGGGGTGGCATTGGCAGTGCCAGTACCGGTCAGGCTGCGACGCACATCCAGGTTGCGCGAGACCACCAGCACCACCCGGCGGTTACGGGCGCGGCCTTCCACCGTGGCGTTATTGGCCACCGGCTGGAATTCACCATAGCCCACCGACGCCAGGCGCTGGGGGTTCACGCCCTGCATGGCCAACATGCGCACGATGCTCGACGCGCGGGCCGAGGACAGTTCCCAGTTGGTCGGGTACTGCGCGGTGCTGATGGGGAAATTGTCGGTGAAGCCTTCCACGTGGATCGGGTTTTCAAACGGTTTGAGGATCGCCGCCACCTTGTCGATGATCGTGAACGCCTGGTCACTGGGCAACGCATCGGCACTGGCGAACAACAGACTGGAGTTCAGCTCGATCTCCACCCACAACTCATTGCCGCGCACGGTCATCTGGTTGGAGCTGATCAGGTCGCCAAAGGCGGCACTGATATCGTCGGCGATACTTTTGAGCGGGTCGCTGGTGCCGCCGATGCCGGCGGCGGTTTCATCACTGTTATTGACCAGGGGCTTGGCCGGGGTCACCGTCTTGGGCCGCTCTTCGCCGATGGGGATCGGCTTGAGCGCCCGCTCGGCATCGTTGAACACGCCGACCAGCGCCTGGGAAATGATCTTGTACTTGCCTTCGTTGATCGACGAGATCGAGTACATCACCACGAAAAACGCGAACAGCAAGGTGATGAAGTCCGCGTAGGACACCAGCCAGCGTTCGTGGTTGACGTGCTCTTCAGGCTCGCGACGGCGACGGCTCACAGGCAAATACCTCCCTGACCGCTATTGGCCGCTTTACTGTGGCGAGCGAGCTTGCTCGCGCTGGGGCGCGAAGCGGCCCCCATCCAGACAACGCGTTTGTTCAGACAGATTGCGGTACCTGGTTTTGGGGCTGCTTCGCAGCCCAGCGCGAGCAAGCTCGCTCGCCACATAAAGCTCACTGGCCACAGGTCAATGTGCATACCCATCAATCCATGAAGCCCTGAAGCTTCAATTCGATGGAGCGCGGGTTTTCGCCCTCGGCAATCGACAGGATGCCTTCGAGCAACATTTCGCGATAACGCGACTGGCGCATGGCAATCGACTTGAGCTTGCTGGCCACCGGCAGCAACACCAGGTTGGCACTGGCCACGCCGTAGATGGTCGCGACAAATGCCACGGCAATGCCGCTGCCCAGTTGCGAAGGGTCGGCCAGGTTGCCCATCACGTGGATCAGGCCCATCACCGCGCCGATGATGCCAATGGTCGGCGCATAGCCGCCCATGCTTTCAAAGACTTTGGCCGCATTGATGTCACGGCTTTCCTGGGTGTAGAAATCCACTTCGAGGATGCTGCGGATCGCTTCCGGTTCGGCGCCATCGACCAACAGTTGCAGGCCTTTGCGCGCGTAGCTGTCAGGCTCGGCATCGGCCACGCCTTCCAGGCCCAGCAGGCCTTCCTTGCGGGCGGTGAGGCTCCAATTGACCACACGGTCGATACCGCCTGCCAGGTCGACCCGTGGCGGAAAAATGATCCACACCAGAATCTGCATGGCACGCTTGAATGAGCTCAGGGGCGACTGCAACAACGCCGCGCCCACGGTGCCACCGATCACGATCAGCGCTGCCGGGCCGTTGGCCAAGGCGCCGAGGTGGCCGCCTTCCAGGTAGTTGCCACCAATGATGGCGACAAACGCCATGGTGATGCCGATCAGGCTCAACACATCCATCAGAGGCAGGCCTCCACCAGGTGCTTGCCGATGTCGTCCAGGCTGTAGACCGCATCGGCCAGGTCAGCCTTGACGATGGCCATGGGCATGCCATAGATCACGCAACTGGCTTCATCCTGGGCCCAGATGGCGCTACCGCCCTGTTTGAGCAGGCGCGCACCTTCACGGCCATCGGCGCCCATACCGGTGAGCACCACCGCCAGAACTTTGTCGCCATAGGACTTGGCTGCAGAACCGAAGGTGATGTCCACGCACGGCTTATAGTTCAGGCGCTCATCGCCCGGCAGGATTTTGATCGCGCCACGCCCGTCCACCATCATCTGCTTGCCGCCCGGCGCCAGCAGTGCCAGGCCAGGACGCAGGATGTCGCCATCCTCGGCTTCCTTGACGGTAATACGGCACAGCTTGTCCAGGCGCTCGGCGAAGGCTTTGGTGAACGCCGCCGGCATGTGTTGCACCAGCACAATCGGCGCCGGGAAGTTGGCCGGCAGTTGGGTCAGGACCCGCTGCAAGGCCACCGGGCCGCCAGTGGAGGTGCCGATGGCGACCAGTTTGTAAGCCTTGCGCTTGGGCGCGGGCGAATGCGCACTCGGCGCTGCGGCGGCACGTACCGGCGCTACCGCAGGCCGGGCCACGGGCGCAGGCGCCGGGCGCGCAAACGACGAGGTCGGCGCCGCTGCTGCGGGCGCAGGCGTGGCAGCTGGCGCGGGCGTGCTGAACAAGCTGCGACGGTTACTGCGGGAAATGCTGTGCACCTTCTCGCACAGCATCTGCTTGACCTTGTCAGGGTTGCGCGAGATGTCTTCGAAATTCTTCGGCAAAAAGTCCACCGCGCCGGCATCCAAAGCGTCGAGGGTCACCCGCGCGCCTTCGTGAGTCAGCGAGGAAAACATCAATACCGGTGTAGGGCAGCGTTGCATGATGTGGCGCACGGCCGTGATGCCATCCATCATCGGCATCTCGTAGTCCATGGTGATCACGTCCGGCTTCAAGGCAATGGCTTGATCGATCGCCTCTTTGCCGTTGGTGGCCGTGCCGACCACCTGGATCGTTGGATCAGCGGAAAGAATTTCCGAGACGCGGCGGCGGAAGAAACCCGAATCGTCCACCACCAGGACCTTGACTGCCATAAACACTCCGTTAGGCGGGGCGGGCATGACCGCCCTGCCCCTCCAGAATCAAATACGCCGTGCGGCGTAACGCTTGAGCATGCTTGGAACATCGAGAATCAGCGCGATGCGACCGTCACCGGTAATGGTCGCGCCCGACATGCCCGGGGTGCCCTGCAGCATCTTGCCCAAAGGCTTGATCACCACTTCTTCCTGGCCCACCAGTTGATCGACCACAAAACCGATGCGCTGGGTGCCCACGGACAGAATCACCACATGGCCTTCGCGCTGTTCTTCATGGGCGGCCGAGGCCACCAGCCAGCGCTTGAGGTAGAACAGCGGCAACGCTTTGTCGCGCACGATCACCACTTCCTGGCCGTCCACCACGTTGGTGCGCGACAGGTCGAGGTGGAAGATCTCGTTGACGTTGACCAGCGGGAAGGCGAACGCCTGGTTGCCCAGCATCACCATCAGGGTCGGCATGATCGCCAGGGTCAACGGCACCTTGATGACGATCTTGGAGCCCTGGCCCTTGGTCGAGTAGATATTGATCGAGCCGTTGAGCTGGCTGATCTTGGTCTTCACCACGTCCATGCCCACGCCACGCCCGGACACGTCGGAGATCTCGGTCTTGGTCGAAAAGCCCGGGGCAAAGATCAGGTTGTAGCACTCGGTATCGGTGAGGCGGTCGGCGGCGTCCTTGTCCATCACGCCGCGCTTGACCGCGATATTGCGCAAGATGGTCGGGTCCATGCCTTTGCCGTCATCGGTGATCGACAGCAGGATGTGGTCGCCCTCTTGCTCCGCCGCCAAAATCACCTTGCCGTTGCGGGACTTGCCGGCGGCTTCGCGTTCTTCCGGGGTTTCTACACCGTGGTCGACCGCGTTGCGCACCAAGTGGACCAGCGGGTCGGCCAGGGCCTCGACGAGGTTTTTGTCGAGGTCGGTTTCTTCGCCCACCAGCTCCAGGTTGATTTCTTTCTTGAGCTGGCGCGCCAGGTCGCGAACCAGGCGCGGGAAACGGCCGAAGACTTTCTTGATCGGCTGCATCCGCGTTTTCATCACCGCGGTTTGCAGGTCGGCGGTGACCACGTCGAGGTTCGACACGGCCTTCTGCATGGCTTCGTCGCCACTGTTCAGGCCCAGGCGCACCAGGCGGTTACGCACCAGCACCAGTTCGCCCACCATGTTCATGATGTCGTCCAGGCGCGCGGTATCCACACGCACGGTGGTTTCGGCTTCGCTGGCAGGTTTTTCCGCTGCCGCTGGGGCCGCTGCACGCGCAGGGGCCGGGGCGGCGGCAGGTGCTGGCTTGGCTGCCGGCGCAGGTTTGGCAGCAACCGGTGCCGCAGTGGCAGCGGCTGGTGCTGTAACCTGGGCGGCAGCGGCCGGGGCCACTTCGCTGAACTTGCCTTTGCCGTGCAACTCGTCGAGCAGAGCTTCGAATTCGTGATCGGAGATCAGCCCATCATCGGCAGGTGCTGCGCTGGCCGCTGGCGCAGCGGCGGCAGTGGCCGCCACCTCAGGCAGGGCTTCAGCCACAAAGGTGCCTTTGCCATGCAGTTGGTCGAGCAGTGCCTCGAACTCGTCGTCGGTAATGTCGGTGCTGGCGTTGGCAGCGGGTGCTTCTGGCGCAGCGGCAGGCGGGGCCACGGCATCTGCTGCGAACTGGCCTTTGCCGTGCAACTGGTCGAGCAACGACTCGAATTCGGCGTCGGTAATGTCTTCACTGCTCGGCGTCGCGGCGGGCTGCACCGGCGCTTCAGCTTCGGCCTTGACCGCGCTGAGGGAGTTGAGCAGTTGTTCGAACTCACTGTCGGTCACGTCCGGCTCGGCTTGCGCCACCGGCTCCGGCGCAGCCTCGACCACCGGCGCAGCCGCGGTGTCGGCAGGTTCGGCCAGGCGCGCCAGGGCGGCCAGCAGTTCCGGCGTGGCAGCGGTGATCGGTGCACGTTCACGCACCTGGCTGAACATCCCGTTGACCGCATCCAGTGCTTCGAGAATCACGTCCATCAATTCCGAGTCGACGTGACGCTCACCCTTGCGCAGGATGTCGAAGACGTTCTCGGCGATGTGGCAGCACTCCACCAGCTCATGGAGCTGGAGGAAGCCGGCGCCCCCTTTTACAGTGTGAAAACCGCGAAAAATTGCATTGAGCAGGTTCGCATCATCCGGTCGGCTTTCCAGCTCGACCAGTTGTTCGGACAGTTGCTCTAGAATTTCGCCGGCCTCTACAAGGAAATCCTGAAGGATTTCTTCATCGGCGCCGAAGCTCATGTGGGTGCTCCTTAGAAGCCTAAACTGGATAACAGGTCATCTACGTCATCCTGACCTGACACAACGTCTTCACGTTTATCGGCATGAATCTGCGGACCTTCACCCTTGGCGAGATGTTTTTGTGGATCTTTTTCAGAGAGGATCGCTTCACGGTCATGTTCGATGCCGGCAAAACGATCGACCTGGCCGGCCATCAGCACCAATTTGAGCAAGTTGCTTTCCACTTCGGTAACCAACTGGGTCACGCGCTTGATCACCTGGCCGGTGAGGTCCTGGTAATCCTGGGCCAGCAGGATGTCGTTGAGGTTGCTGGCCACCGTGCGGTTTTCCTGTTCGCTGCGCGACAGGAACCCGTCGACGCGACGCGCCAATTCACGAAACTCTTCAGCGCCCACTTCGCGGCGCATGAAGCGGCCCCAGTCCTGGCTCAAGGCCTGGGCTTCGGTGGCCATGCCGTTGACCAGGGGCGTGGCGTTTTCCACCAGGTCCATGGTGCGGTTGGCCGCTGCCTCAGTCAGCCTGACCACATAGGACAGACGTTCAGTGGCATCAGTGATCTGGGAAATTTCTTCGGCCTGGGGCATGCGCGGGTCAATCTGGAAATTGACGATTGCGCTGTGCAGCTCGCGTGTGAGCTTGCCCACTTCCTGGTACAGGCCGCGGTCACGGGTCTGGTTAAGCTCATGGATCAACTGCACCGCATCGGCGAACTGGCCTTTTTCCAGGCTGTCGACCAACTGGTGAGCATGTTTTTTCAGGGTCGACTCAAAGTCGCCCTGTGACGTTTCGTTATGCTCCATAGCTCCCCCGCGATGGCATTAGCCGTGGATGCGTTCGAAGATTTTCTCGATCTTCTCTTTCAAGGCCAGTGCCGTGAATGGCTTGACCACGTAACCGTTGACCCCGGCTTGGGCGGCTTCGATGATCTGTTCGCGCTTGGCTTCGGCGGTCACCATCAGCACAGGCAGGCTGCGCAGTTTTTCATCGGCGCGCACATGGCGCAGCAGGTCGATACCGGTCATGCCCGGCATGTTCCAGTCGGTCACCAGAAAGTCGATGCTCCCGCTGTTGAGGATCGGAATGGCCGTCAGGCCGTCATCCGCCTCGACCGTGTTGGTGAACCCAAGGTCACGCAACAGGTTTTTAATGATCCGCCGCATCGTTGAGAAGTCATCAACGATGAGGATTTTCATGTTCTTGTCCAATTCGACCTCCAAGCAGTCTTAAACGCGCCCAGCACCTGGACGCGCCATTTCAATCAACAGGCGTTACACAAAAAGGACTGCCCAGGGCACCACGGCACATAGCCGCGAAACCTTGCGATCTCACGGCAGCGTCTGCAGTGCCCCCACACTGCCTGTCAGCGCGCGCGCCACTCGGCCAATCGGCCCCGCAAGCGGGCTGCGCACTGGCTATGCAACTGGCTGACACGCGATTCGCTGACCCCCAGGACCTCACCGATTTCCTTGAGGTTAAGCTCTTCGTCGTAGTACAGCGCCAGCACCAGCCGCTCACGCTCTGGCAAATTGGCGATTGCATCGGCCAACGCGCCCTGGAAACGTTCATCTTCCAGGTCGCGCGACGGCTCCGTATGCGCGCTCGCGCCGTCCTCGTGCAGCCCTTCGTGCTCGCCGTCCTGTAAAAGGTCGTCGAAACTGAACAGGCGGCTGCCCAAGGTATCGTTCAAAATCCCGTAGTAATCGTCGAGACTCAATTGGAGTTCGGCCGCAACTTCATGATCTTTAGCGTCACGGCCGGTTTTTGCTTCAATTGCACGAATTGCATCGCTGACCATGCGCGTATTGCGGTGTACCGAACGCGGCGCCCAATCGCCTTTACGCACTTCATCGAGCATCGCGCCACGGATACGGATACCCGCATACGTTTCGAAACTGGCACCCTTGCTGGCGTCGTATTTGGTCGAGACTTCAAGCAGGCCGATCATGCCGGCCTGGATCAAGTCTTCGACCTGCACACTCGCAGGCAGGCGCGCCAACAGGTGATAGGCAATGCGCTTGACCAACGGCGCATAGCGCTCGATCAATTCGCCCTGGCTGTCACGTGCCGACTTTTTGTAAAGGTTGTAGCCGCTGGATGTCATAGCACCGGTCCTGCGCTCGTCTGATGCACCAAACGCTCGACGAAAAACTCCAGATGCCCCCGCGGGTTGGCGGGCAACGGCCAGGTATCGACCTTCTGGGCAATGGCCTTGAACGCCAGTGCGCATTTCGAACGAGGGAACGCTTCGTAGACCGCACGCTGCTTTTGCACGGCCTTGCGCACACACTCGTCATAGGGAACTGCGCCGACGTATTGTAAAGCCACATCGAGGAAGCGGTCCGTGACCTTGGTCAACTTGGCGAATAGGTTGCGCCCTTCCTGCGGGCTCTGGGCCATGTTGGCCAGAACGCGGAAGCGGTTCATGCCGTAGTCACGGTTAAGCAGCTTGATCAGCGCGTAGGCATCGGTGATCGAGGTGGGCTCGTCGCACACCACCAACAGCACTTCCTGCGCTGCGCGCACAAAGCTGACCACCGACTCGCCGATCCCGGCGGCGGTGTCGATCACCAGCACGTCGAGGTTGTCGCCGATGTCGCTGAACGCCTGGATCAGCCCGGCATGCTGCGCGGGGCTCAGGTGCACCATGCTCTGGGTGCCCGAGGCCGCCGGCACGATGCGAATGCCTCCGGGGCCCTGGAGCAGCACGTCGCGCAGCTCACAACGGCCTTCGATCACATCGGCCAGGGTATGTTTGGGTGTCAGCCCCAGCAGAACGTCCACGTTCGCCAAGCCCAGGTCAGCATCCAGCAGCATGACGCGACGGCCAAGCTCTGCCAGGGCCAGGGACAAATTCACTGACACGTTAGTTTTCCCGACGCCACCTTTGCCGCCGGTCACCGCGATCACCTGTACGGGATGCATGCTGCCCATTTTATTTCTTTACCTTGTCTTGCTTAGACGCAGGCTACATGGCTTGGCCGCGTGAATCGCTTGCAGACCATCGATGTAGGTACATTTCACGGTGTTCATCCTGCCTCAACCCACCCGTTTAGCCGGGTGGTGGTAAAGGTCGGCGAACATATCGGCCATCGCTTCCTCGCTAGGCTCGTCTTGCATTTGCACACTCACGGCACGGCTGACCAACTGATGACGGCGCGGCAGATGCAGATCATCCGGGATCCGCGGCCCGTCGGTGAGGTAGGCAACCGGTAACTCATGGCTGATGGCCAGGCTCAACACCTCGCCCAGGCTCGCGGTTTCGTCGAGCTTGGTGAGGATGCAACCGGCCAGGCCGCAACGCTTGTAACTGTGATAAGCAGCGGTAAGAACCTGTTTCTGGCTGGTGGTTGCAAGCACCAGGTAATTTTTTGACTTGATGCCTCGCCCGGCCAGGCTTTCGAGCTGCATGCGCAGCGCCGGATCACTGGCTTGCAGGCCGGCGGTATCGATCAGCACCACGCGCTTGCGCAGCAACGGGTCGAGGGCATTGGCCAGGGACTGGCCCGGGTCGACATGGGTCACCGGCACGTTGAGGATGCGGCCCAGGGTCTTGAGCTGCTCCTGAGCGCCGATACGGTAACTGTCCATGCTCACCAGGGCGATATTCTGCGCGCCGTATTTAAGCACGTAACGGGCCGCAAGCTTTGCCAGGGTGGTGGTCTTGCCCATGCCGGCGGGGCCGACCATGGCGATTACACCGCCCTCTTCCAGGGGTTCGATTTCCGGCGTGGCAATCATGCGCGCCAAGTGCGCCAGCAGCATGCGCCAGGCCTGCCGCGGCTCTTCGACTTCAGCGGTCAAGGCCAGCAGGTCGCGGGACAACGGGCCGGACAGGCCGATGCGTTGCAGGCGACGCCAGAGGTTGGCTTGCTGCGGCTTGCTGCCTTGCAGTTGGGTCCAGGCCAGCGAGCCGAGCTGCACTTCGAGCAATTCACGCAGGCCGTTGAGTTCAAAACGCATCGAGTCAATCACGCGCTGGTCAACTGCGGCAGCCGGGGCAGGCGCTGCAGGACGCGGCGGTTCGACAAAGGTGGGTTCAACCAGCGGCTCGGCGGCGGTCAGCGGCAGGCCGGCAAACAGCTGGCGATTGGTGCTGGCATCGCTGTCGCCACGCATGCTCAGTTCAGCCTGGGCCGACACAATGCGCGAGGCGGTCTTGCGCAGCTCGTCTTCGAGCTCCATGTTTGGCACGCGCGGGGCCAGCGCCTGGGGCGTGTAATCCAGGGCAGCCGTCAGCTCGACACCGCCGGCAATCCGACGGTTACCGATAATCGCGGCATCGGCGCCCAGCTCATCACGGACCAGTTTCATGGCCTGACGCATATCGGCGGCGAAAAAACGCTTAACTTGCATAACCCACTACCTCAGCCATTGGGCCCAACTGTCGCGACAATAGTCACTTGCTTATTGTCAGGAATTTCCTGGTAAGCCAACACGTGCAAATTCGGTACGGCCAGGCGTCCGAACCGCGACAACATCGCGCGAACCGGGCCGGCCACCAGCAGGATCACCGGGTTGCCCTGCATTTCCTGGCGCTGTGCGGCGTCGATCAACGAACGCTGCAGCTTTTCAGCCATGCTTGGCTCCAGTAAAACGCCCTCTTCCTGGCCTTGCCCTGCCTTCTGAATACTATTGAGCAATATTTGTTCCAACCTGGGCTCCAGGGTGATCACAGGCAGCTCCGACTCAGTCCCTACAATGCTTTGCACGATTGCGCGGGACACGCCGACACGCACCGCCGCCACCAGAGCGGCAGTATCTTGACTCTTGGCGGCATTGTTGGCGATGGCCTCGGCAATGCTGCGAATGTCGCGCACGGGCACCTGTTCGGCCAACAGCGCTTGCAACACCTTGAGCAACTGCGACAGTGACAGCACGCCAGGCACCAGCTCTTCGGCCAGTTTTGGCGACGATTTGGCCAGCAAGCCCATCAATTGCTGGACTTCCTCGTGGCCGATCAACTCGTGGGAGTGCTTGTAGAGAATCTGGTTGAGGTGCGTGGCGACCACGGTGCTGGCATCCACCACGGTGTAACCGAGGGACTGCGCCTGGCTGCGCTGGCTGACTTCGATCCACACCGCTTCCAGGCCGAAAGCCGGATCTTTGGCGGTAATGCCGTTGAGGGTACCGAACACTTGGCCGGGGTTGATCGCCAGTTCGCGGTCCGGGTAGATCTCGGCTTCGGCCAGGATTACCCCCATCAGGGTCAGGCGATAAGCGCTGGGGGCCAGGTCGAGGTTGTCACGGATATGCACAGTGGGCATCAAGAAACCCAGGTCCTGGGACAGCTTCTTGCGCACACCCTTGATCCGCGCCAGCAGTTGCCCACCCTGGTTGCGGTCGACCAGCGGGATCAGGCGGTAACCGACTTCCAGGCCGATCATGTCGATGGGCGTGACGTCGTCCCAGCCCAACTCCTTGGTTTCCTGGGCGCGGGCCGGGGATGGCAGCAGCTCCTGTTGACGGGCGATTTCCTGCTGGGCCTGGACTTTGACCTGGTTCTGCTTTTTCCAGAACAGGTACGCCGCACCACCCGCCAGGGCCGCCATGCTCAGGAACGAGAAGTGCGGCATGCCCGGCACAATGCCCATGATCGCCATGATGCCCGCCGCCACGGCCAGGGCCTTGGGCGAAGCGAACATCTGCCGACTGATCTGCTTGCCCATGTCTTCGGAGCCCGAAGCACGGGTAACCATGATGGCCGCCGCTGTGGATAACAACAGTGATGGCAATTGCGCCACTAAACCGTCACCGATGGTCAGCAAGGCATACACCTTGCCGGCATCGCCGAATGTCATGCCGTGCTGAAACATACCGACGGCCACACCGCCGATCAGGTTGATGAACAGAATCAACAGGCCGGCGATGGCGTCGCCGCGCACAAACTTGCTGGCACCGTCCATGGAGCCGTAGAACTCGGCTTCCTGGGCGACTTCCGCCCGACGGGCCTTGGCTTGGCCCTGGTCGATCAGGCCGGCGTTGAGGTCGGCGTCGATGGCCATCTGCTTGCCGGGCATGGCGTCGAGGGTAAACCGCGCGCTCACCTCGGAAATCCGCCCGGCGCCCTTGGTCACCACGACGAAGTTGATGATCATCAGGATCGCGAACACCACGATACCGACCACGTAGTTACCGCCGATGACCACCTCACCGAAGGCCTGGATTACCTTGCCGGCGGCGGCGTGGCCGTCCTGGCCGTGGAGCATCACCACCCGCGTGGAAGCGACGTTCAATGCCAGACGCAGCAGGGTCGCCACCAGCAGAATCGTCGGGAACACCGCGAAATCCAGCGGCCGCAAGGCGTACACGCACACCAGCAACACAACGACGGACAGGGCAATGTTGAAGGTAAAGAACACGTCGAGCAGGAACGGCGGCATCGGCAACATCATCATTGCCAGCATCACCAGCAACAACAACGGCACACCCAGATTGCCCCGCGACAGGTCAGTCAGGGTGCCACGGGCCGTGTTGAGCATTTGAGAGCGATCTACCACCGGTATTCCTCGGGTCCTTGAAGCAAAGTTTTGACGCTGGAGGGCGACTTGGAGGCGGGGTTGCAAGAAGCCTTCCAACTTTGCTTTCGGGGCCGATTTTCGAGTGGTAAACCGATTCAAGTGTGGGAGTTGGCTTGCCTGCGATGCGGTGTGTCAGGCGCACGACTTGAGTACTCTGCAAGGGTGACGCAGAGCGTCACGCGATGCGTTCCCACGCGGGAGCGTGGGAACGATCAAGAGGCTTGATACCTGAGGCTAGAACAATAACGCGGTTCCCTGGATCATTCCCACGCTCTGCGCGGGAATGCCGCCTGGGACGCTCCGCGTCCCGAGCCAGGCGCACGACTTGAGCACTCTGCAAGGGTGACGCAGAGCGTCACGCGATGCGTTCCCCACGCGGGAGCGTGGGAACGATCAAGAGGCTTGATACCTGAGGCTAGAACAATAACGCGGTTCCCTCGATCATTCCCACGCTCTGCGCGGGAATGCCGCCTGGGACGCTCCGCGTCCCGAGCCAGGCGCACGACTTGAGCACTCTGCAAGGGTGACGCAGAGCGTCACGCGATGCGTTCCCACGCGGGAGCGCGGGAACGATCAAGAGGCTTGATACCTGAGGCTAGAACAATAACGCGGTTCCCTCGATCATCCCCACGCTCTGCGTGGGAATGCCGCCTGGGACGCTCCGCGTCCCGAGCCAGGCGCACGACTTGAGCACTCTGCAAGGGTGACGCAGAGCGTCACGCGATGCGTTCCCACGCGGGAGCGTGGGAACGATCAAGAGGCTTGATACCTGAGGCTAGAACAATAACGCGGTTCCCTCGATCATTCCCACGCTCTGCGTGGGAATGCCGCCTGGGACGCTCCGCGTCCCGAGCCAGGCGCACGACTTGAGCACTCTGCAAGGGTGACGCAGAGCGTCACGCGATGCGTTCCCACGCGGGAGCGCGGGAACGATCAAGAGGCTTGACACCTGAGGCTAGAACAATAACGCGGTTCCCTCGATCATTCCCACGCTCTGCGTGGGAATGCCGCCTGGGACGCTCCGCGTCCCCAGCCAGGCGCACGACTTGAGCACTCTGCAAGGGTGACGCAGAGCGTCACGCGATGCGCTCCCACGCGGGAGCGTGGGAACGATCAAGAGGCTTGATACCTGAGGCTAGAACAATAACGCGGCTCCCTGGATCATTCCCACGCTCTGCGTGGGAATGCCGCCTGGGACGCTCCGCGTCCCGAGCCAGGCGCACGACTTGAGCACTCTGCAAGGGTGACGCAGAGCGTCACGCGATGCGTTCCCACGCGGGAGCGTGGGAACGATCAAGCCCGCACCCACATGTGATCCAGTTTTTAAACTGGCCGCACATTCTCAGCCTGGGGGCCCTTTGGTCCTTGCATGATGTCAAATTCTACTTTTTGGTTTTCAGCCAGGGTTTTTAGCCCCTGCGACTGGATTGCCGAGTAATGGACGAAAACGTCATCCCCCCCATCCTCCGGGGCAATAAAACCAAACCCCTTCTCCTCGTTAAACCATTTCACAGTACCCGCTGCCATTGCCGATCTCCTTACACTCACTCAGAACCCAACCCACCCCGGTGACGCACCCTGACGGGCAACGCATAGATGCCCTTGGGCCGATGGACCATTTGAAACCTCAGTTGCTTACCCACCGACAGCGCTGTGCAACGCCAATCCTTGCGATTGATAAATACCTCTTCTGCCTCATCATCCAATTCGATCAGCCAATCGCCCCTGACCCAGTCATAGGATTTGACAGTTCCTGTAGCCACCTTCAATCCCGCTCTCCCTGCATCTCGTTTACTACATACGCGCAGTGTTTGGTTCAGTCATAGAACAACGGGAAACATCCTTTGGCTACTGTCAGAGTTGACAGGTAGACGCGAGCTGCCGATGGGTGGTAGCGGTGGAACAGCAGAAGATTCATGCATCCGAGGGTTTCTTGCGCTTGCGGGGTTTTCGCGGTTTGGGAGGGGTGGGTGGAACGTTACCGTGTTGAGCGCCTGTCGACTGAACGGCAACCTCGTTGCCATCGCGATCCCGGGCAATAAAGCCGATGCCTTTGACCGCATCAAACCACCTGACCGTACCCCTATCCATCACCGCCTCCCGAGTCGTGCAGAGCTGCACGTCTCATCGCTGTATCAAACAGTGAAGGCGGCGTAATGGCTACTGTCAAAGTTGACAGGTAAACGGCACACCACTGTAGGAGCGAGCTTGCTCGCGGAGATGGGTAACGATAACGCGGGGAGCCAGGATGAACGCGACGACGGTGAGTTTTTCGCGAGCAAGCTCGCTCCTACAGTGAGCAGCAGCGTTCAGGAATCGCGACGCAGGTCCGGCGGGATCGGCAAATCCTTGAGCGGATCAGGCCGCTTGCCCTTGCCGGCGCGGTATTGACGGATTTGGTAAACGTAGGCCAGTACCTGTGCAACGGCCAGGTACAAGCCGGCCGGGATTTCCTGGTCCAGATCGGTGGAGTAGAAAATCGAGCGCGCCAATGCTGGCGACTCCAATAACAGAATGTCGTTGGCCACCGCGATTTCGCGGATTTTCAACGCGGTAAAATCACTGCCCTTGGCCAGCAGCATCGGTGCGCCGCCCTTCTCCGGGTCGTACTTAAGCGCTACGGCGTAGTGAGTCGGGTTGGTGATGACCACATCGGCGTCGGGCACCGAGGCCATCATCTTGCGCTGGGACATTTCCCGCTGCAGTTGGCGGATGCGTTGCTTGACCTCGGGGCGGCCTTCCTGGTCCTTGTGCTCGTCGCGCACTTCCTGCTTGGTCATCAGCAGTTTCTTGTGGCTTTCCCACAACTGGATCGGCGCATCCACGGCGGCGATGAGGATCAGCCCGGCCGCCATCCATAGCGCACTCCAGCCCACCACTTGCACGCTGTGGATGATCGCTGATTCCAGCGGCTCATGGGCAATGCGCAGCAAATCGTCGATATCGGACGACAACACCGCCAGCGCCACGAACAGAATCAGGAAAAACTTGGCCAGGGCCTTGAGCAATTCCACCAGGGCCTTGGCGGAAAACATGCGCTTGAGCCCCGCCCCCGGGTTCATGCGGCTGAACTTGGGCGCCATGCTGCCCGCGGCAAACAGCCAACCGCCGAGGGCCACCGGGCCGATCAGCGCGGCCAGCAACAAGGTGATCAGGATCGGCTGCACCGCCAGCAGCGCGATTTTGCCCGAGTGCAGCAGGTACTGGCCCATGGCATCGGGGTTGAGCAACACTTCGCGCGGCAAGCTGAAGTTGTGCTTCATCATCTCCAGCAGGTCCAGCGCCAGGCCACCGCCGTAGATCAGCAAGGCACCGGCGCCGGCGATCATGGTGGCGAAGGTGTTGAGCTCTTTGGAGCGCGCGATCTCGCCCTTTTCCCTGGAGTCCTTTTTACGTTTCTCCGTGGGGTCTTCTGTTTTGTCCTGACCACTCTCGCTCTCGGCCATGGCTCAGCGCGCCCGTGCCAGGTCACGTAAGAACTGCAAGGCATCGGTGGCCAGCGGTTGATACTGATTGAGAATGTCAGCCAGGCCGACCCAGAAAATCCCCATACCCAACACCAGGGTCAGCGGGAAACCAATCGAGAAGATATTCAGTTGCGGCGCCGCACGGGTCATCACGCCGAAGGCGATATTGACCACCAGCAGCGCAGTGATCGCCGGCAGCACCAGCAACAGCGAAGCCCCCAGTACCCAGCCGAGGCGCCCCACCAGCTCCCAGAAATGGTTGACCACCAACCCCGAGCCCACCGGCAAGGTGGTGAAGCTTTCGGTCAAGACTTCGAACGCCACCAGATGACCGTTCATGGCCAGAAACAGCAAGGTCACCAGCATGGTCAGGAACTGCCCTATCACCGCCGCCGACACGCCGTTGGTGGGGTCGACCATGGACGCGAAGCCCATGCCCATCTGGATCGAGATGATTTGCCCGGCGATCACAAACGCCTGGAAGAAAAGCATGAGGGAAAACCCCAGCATGGCACCGATCAGAATCTGTTCGGCAATCAGCAGCAAGGCGCTCAGGTCGAGGGCGTTCACCGGCGGCATCGGTGGTAGGCCAGGCACGATTACCACGGTGATCGCCACCGCGAAATACAAGCGCACGCGACGCGGAACCAGGGTGGTGCCGAACACCGGCATGGCCATCAGCATCGCCGTGACGCGAAACAGCGGCAGGATGAACGAGGCCACCCAGGTACTGATCTGGGTGTCGGTCAAGGCCAGCAACGATTGCATCGGCTCAGCCGATCAACTGCGGAATACTGCCGTACAACTGCAGGATGTATTCCATGAAGGTTTGCACCAGCCACGGGCCGGCGACAATCAGGGTCACCAGCATCACCAGCAGGCGCGGCAGGAAGCTCAGGGTTTGTTCGTTGATCTGGGTGGCGGCCTGGAACATCGCCACCAGCAGGCCCACCAACAGGCTCGGCACCACCAGCACGGCGACCATCAGGGTGGTCAGCCACAGCGCTTCACGGAACAGGTCGACGGCGACTTCTGGCGTCATAGCGCTATACCCCTCCGAAACTGCCGGCCAAGGTGCCAATAATCAGCGCCCAACCGTCCACCAGCACAAACAGCATGATCTTGAACGGCAACGAGATGATCAGCGGCGACAGCATCATCATACCCATGGCCATCAACACGCTCGCCACCACCAAGTCGATGATCAGGAACGGGATGAAGATCATGAAACCGATCTGGAACGCGGTCTTCAATTCGGAGGTGACGAACGCGGGTACCAGGATGGTCAGCGGTGCCTGGTCCGGGGTGGCGATGTCGGTGCGCTTGGACAGGCGCATGAACAGCTCAAGGTCGCTGGAGCGGGTTTGCGACAGCATGAAGTCCTTGATCGGGCCCTGGGCCTTGTCGATGGCATCCTGGGCTGTGAGCTTTTCCGCCAGATAAGGTTGCAGGGCTTGCTGGTTCACCTTGTCGAACACCGGCGCCATGATGAACAGTGTCAAAAACAGTGCCATGCCGGTGAGGATCTGGTTCGACGGCGTCTGCTGCAGGCCCAGGGCCTGGCGCAGGATCGAGAAGACGATGATGATCCGCGTAAAGCTGGTCATCAGCATGACGAACGCTGGGATGAAACTCAGCGCCGTCATGATCAGCAGGATCTGCAGGCTGACCGAATATTCCTGGGCGCCCGCCGCGTTGGTGCCCAGGGTGATCGCCGGGATCGACAACGGGTCGGCGCCCAGGGCCATCGGCGCGGCCAGCAACAGCATGAGCGTCAACAAAACGCGCATTACTTCTTATCCTTCTGATCCTTGCCCAGCAACTCCATCAGGCGCTGGGCGAATTCTGGCGTGGCGGCTTCGGTCTTGACCGCGTCCACCGGGGTCTTGAGTACATGCAGCGGGGTGATGCGGCCGGGGGTGATGCCGAGCAGGATCTGCTCTTCGCCCACCTGCACCAGCACCAGCCGATCACGCGGGCCGAGGGCCCGCGAGCCCACCAGCTCTATCACTTGGCCGTTGCCCGGGCCGATGCGCTGCACGCGGCGCATCAACCAGGCCAGCAGGAAGATCAGGCCGATCACCAGCAACAGGCCCAGCACCAGTTGCGTCAACTGCCCGCCGACGCTGCCGACCGCTGGCGCCGCAGCCACCTGCGCCACCGGCTCAGCCGCCAAGGCGCTCAATGGCAGCGCCAGCAACAGTCCCGCCATCGAGTACTTCATCTCAGCGCAACTTCTTGATGCGTTCGCTCGGGCTGATCACGTCGGTCAGGCGGATGCCGAACTTCTCGTTGACCACCACCACCTCGCCATGGGCAATCAGGGTGCCGTTGACCAGCACGTCCAATGGCTCGCCGGCCAGGCGGTCCAGTTCGATCACCGAGCCCTGGTTGAGCTGCAAGAGGTTGCGGATGTTGATTTCGGTGCTGCCCACTTCCATGGAAATCGACACCGGGATGTCGAGGATCACATCCAGGTTCGGGCCATCGAGGCTCACCGGGTCGTTGTTCTTCGGCACGCTGCCGAATTCTTCCATGGCCAGGCGGTTGCCGGCCGGCGCGGTGGCGGCGTCGGCGGCCAGCAGCGCGTCGATGTCGTCCTGGCCAACATCGCCGGTTTCTTCCAGGGCCGCAGCCCACTCGTCAGCCAGGGCCTGGTCTTCGGCGGAAGTGTTTTCGTGTTCGGTAGCCATTACATGTCCTCGGCGCAGCAAACAATCATGAATTGGGGTTGAATCAGCGGCGGTTGATCGGCTCAACCACTTGCAGCGCCAGGTTGCCCTTGTGGGAACCGAGCTTGACCTTGAACGACGGCACGCCGTTGGCGCGCATGATCAGCTCTTCCGGCAAGTCGACGGGGATGATGTCCCCAGGCGCCATGTGCAAAATATCGCGCAGGCGCAACTGGCGGCGGGCCACGGTGGCGCTCAGCGGCACGTCGACGTCCAGCAGGTCTTCGCGCAGGGCCTTGACCCAGCGTTCGTCCTGGTCGTCGAGGTCGGACTGGAAGCCGGCGTCGAGCATTTCGCGCACCGGTTCGATCATCGAGTAAGGCATGGTCACGTGCAGGTCGCCGCCACCGCCATCGAGTTCGATGTGGAAGGTCGACACCACAATGGCCTCGCTGGGGCCGACGATGTTGGCCATGGCCGGGTTCACTTCCGAGTTGATGTACTCGAAATTGACCTCCATGATCGCCTGCCAGGCTTCCTTCAAGTCGATGAAGGCCTGCTCCAGCACCATGCGCACCACCCGCAGTTCGGTAGGGGTGAATTCACGCCCTTCGATCTTGGCGTGACGGCCGTCGCCACCGAAGAAGTTGTCCACCAGCTTGAACACCAGCTTGGCGTCGAGGATGAACAGCGCGGTACCGCGCAACGGCTTGATCTTGACCAGGTTGAGGCTGGTGGGCACGTACAGCGAGTGCACGTATTCACCGAACTTCATCACCTGCACGCCGCCCACGGCCACGTCCGCCGAGCGGCGCAGCATGTTGAACATGCTGATGCGGGTGTAGCGGGCAAAGCGTTCGTTGATCATCTCCAGGGTCGGCATGCGTCCCCGCACGATGCGATCCTGGCTGGTCAGGTCATAACTTTTGACGCTGCCGGGTTCGGCAGCCATTTCGGTCTGTACCAGACCATCGTCCACGCCATGCAACAGCGCGTCGATTTCATCCTGGGACAGCAGGTCTTGCACGGCCATGTCGTGATCCTACTGCAATACGAAGTTAGTGAAGAGCGCCTGCTCGACCACGACTTTGCCGAGTTCTTTCTGGGCCACTTCCTGCACGCTGGCAGTGACCTTCTGGCGCAGCATTTCCTGGCCGACTGGCGTGGCCAGGCTGTCGAAGCTCTGCCCGGAGAACAGCATCACCAGGTTGTTGCGGATCACCGGCATATGCACCTTGAGGGCATCCAGGTCCGCCTGGTTGCGCGCCAGCAAGGTGATGCTCACCTGCAGGTAGCGTTGACGACCATTCTGGTTGTAGTTGGCGACAAAGGCCGGAAGCATCTGCTCGAAGATTGCCGGTTGCTTGACGTTCGTGGCAGTTTCGGCGGTGGGCGCCGGTTTACTCGCACTGCTGTGCATGATGTACCAGGTGCCGCCCACCGAGGCACCGATCGCCAGGAGCAGGCCCAGCACAATCAACAGGATCAGCTTGAGCTTGCCTTTGCCTGCGGGGGGAGTTGCTGCGTCGTCGCTCTTCGCCATGCCAATAATCCGTCACTATTCGGGGATTCGTAGATCTATGGCAAGGCAAGAGCAAGTGTTATGCCAGAGTTGTCTGGCAGGCGCAGGAAGATGATCGTTCCCACGCTCTGCGTGGGAATGCATCTTGTGACGCTTCGCGTCACCGTGTGCAATGGTCGAAAACATCGCCGACTTCGGGACGTGGAGCGTCCGGGGCGGCATTCCCACGCAGAGCGTGGGAACGATCAGCCACTGACCGGGTTTGAGCAGGAAGTCAGGCGTAGTAGTCGACGGCGCTGGAGCCGATCACGCTCTGGCTCACGGGCGCTGCCACTTCGGCCACATCCACAGGGCCACCGGCGTCGCCGCTGTCAGCGCGCCTGCCGCTGCTACTGACGCCTCGCGCCTGGCTCTGCTGTTGCTGCTGGTCCTGGCCCCGCGACTGGTCGGAGACATTCACATCCACCTGCCCCATGCCCTGCTGGGCAAACATCTCGCGCAAACGGCCAGACTGGCTTTCCAGCGCTTCACGCACCACCGCATGGCCGCTCATGAAGTTGACCTGGGCCTGCTGGTCCGCCGTCATGTTGACCTTGATGTCCAGGCGCCCCAGCTCAGCGGGCTGCAACTGGATCTCGGCCGACTTGAGGTTGGCGCTGGACAGGTACATTACGCGGTTGACCACCTCCTCGGTCCAGCCGCTCTGGTGCATGGCCAGGGGCGCATTGGGGACGGGCGGCAAGGCATTCGCGGTTTTCGGCGTGGCCGCCTGGGTCAGCGCAGCCAGGCGGTTGGCGAAGTCATCCACACGGGTGTCGCTGCTGGCGTTCTTGAGGTCCTTGAGGCCGTCATCGATCAGCGCGCCGAAGGCCTTGTCGCCTCCCTGGTCGGTGCTGTCCTTGGTGGCTTGCTGGTCGACCATGTTGGCCAGGCCGGCGGCAAAGCTCTGCGCGGCGGTCGGCTGGTCCTGAGTGGTGGGCGCGGCTTTCTGCGGCGCCTGGCTGCTGGCCGAGACATGACCGCCCTGCTCCATCGCCAGGCGCACGGCCGGCATCGAATCCAGCGGGTCGGCCTCAGGGTCGAAGGTTGGCTGCTTGGGCTCCTCGGTTACCGCGATGAGCGGCTGGGCGTTGTCATCTGCGGCCGTGACGGCAGGCGCTTGTACCGGTACGGGGACCGCCACAGGCGTCACGGTGGCAACCAGCGCCGGGTCGGCAACCGGTTGCAACGCCAGGGACGGGTCGGCAGGTTGCTCACCCTCAGTGTCAGCGCTGTCGTCGCTTTTGGCCGGCTTGGCAGGCAAGGGATTGCCGCTATCGGCAACCGCTGGCGCGCTGGCGGCAGGTTTATCGTCGCCGGCGGCCGGTTTGGCGCTGGCATCAGAAGCCTTGTCGCGCACCGGTTTGGCTGGCGCGTCGTCGCTCTTGGCCTGCGGCTTGGCAGCTTGCTTGGCAAACACTTGAGCGAAGCCAGCGCCCTTGTCCCGCGGAGCCGCAGGCGCTACGGCAGGCGTGGCGGCCGGCGCTTGAGGCTTGGCCGCAGCGGCAGCCTGAAGAAGCGAATTGGGAGCGACTGGCATAAGTAAGGGTCTCCACTGCATGGGGTCGGGAATGCAGTCTGTGGAGGTAGAGCAAGAGTCGGGCCAAGTCAGGCCAATAAAATATCAAACCCCAGAAAACCGCTCCCGTTCATGCTCATAAAGCGGCCGAACCAGCGCAAACTCACGATCAATCTGATCCACCAACGCCCCCAAGTCGGAAGCAGACTTGAAGGACTCGGTCTCCAACCGCTCACACAACGTTGCCAACCGCAGCGCCCCCAAGTTGCCACTACTGCCCTTGAAGCTGTGTGCGATGCGCCCCAACGTCTTGGCGTCGTCCCGCGCCTTGCGCAGCGCTTGCACGCGCTCTTCAGAATCATGCAGAAAGGTGTCCAGCAGCGTGGGGTATTCGCTTTCCATGACTTCCTGCAAACCCGACAACACCTCGGGGTCCATATGAATCTCAGCCACTTGCTCGCTCCTTGATCAAGAATCGGCGGATTATGCCAGAGCCGCCCAACAAAACTCCACGCAGACAGTGCGCCCGCCATCGGACCAGCCTACAGCGCTGCTCAGTTGACGCACCAGGCTCAGTCCCCGACCAGACAGACGGTCGATGTCCACGGGGCGCGCCAGCTCTTGCTCCACATCAAAACCCTGCCCGCTGTCTTCGAGGCGCAAGGTCAGTTTGCCGCCCTTGTCGGTGGGCACCACCTGCATATGCACGCGCACATAGCCGCTGTCCAACTGCGCCAGGCGCTCATGGCGCTGGCGATAATACTGCGCAAACCCTTGGGCATCGCGCTTGAGGCGTGAGTCCAGGCCCAGCACGCCATGCTCCAGCGCGTTGGAATACAACTCGGCCATCACACTGTAAAGCGCCCCGCTCTGCTCGCGCAGGCCGTGGATCTCCAACAGCAGCTGCAGCAGGTACGGCAGCGGGTTGTAGGTCCTGAGCGTCTGGGCGCGGAATTCGAAACTCACCGACCAATCCAGCGGGCACGACTGGCCGCTGTCGGCATACATCGATTCTGCCGCCCGCAAGGGTTGGCCCGCCTGCAACGTGATCTCGACCATGCTGACGTCATCGCGCGCCTGGCCGCGAAAGGCCGCCAGGGCCTGCTCGATGTCCTCGAACAGGCGGTCGGGCTCGCGGTTGGCGGCGAACACCTGCTGCAAGCGCTCGGCACCGAACAGTTGATCGTTGGCGTCAGCGGTGTCCAGCACGCCGTCGGAGAGCAGGAATACCCGGTCGCCCAACGCCATGGGCCAGACCTCGGTGCTGTCATCGAACGCCTCTGCCGACAACACCCCCAACGGCAGGTGCCGCGACATCAATGGCGTGCGCCTGCCCGTGGCGACTTCATGCACGTAGCCTTCGGGCATGCCGCCGTTCCACACCTCCACCGCACGCCGCTGGGCGCTCAGGCACAGCAAGGTGGCACAGCAGAACATGTCTACCGGCAGGATGCGCTTGAGCTTGGCGTTCATTTCCCGCAGGGTCTGCGTGAGGCCGTAGCCCTTGGCGGTCATGCCGTAGAACACCTCGGCCAGGGGCATGGCACCGATAGCGGCCGGCAAGCCATGGCCAGTGAAATCCCCTAGCAGCACGTGCATATCGCCGGACGGTGTGTAGGCCGCCAGCAACAGGTCACCGTTGAACAACGCATAAGGCGATTGCAGGTAGCGGATATTCGGCGCGGCGTTGATGCAACCGGAATGGGCGACCTTGTCGAACACCGCCTTGGCCGCCCGCTGCTCATGCATCAGGTGTTCGTGATGCCTGGCGATCAGGTCACGCTGTTGCAAAACCGTGGCTTGCAGGCGGCGCAGGCGGTCCATGGCGTTGATCTTGGCCGCCAGGATCAAGGGGTTATAGGGCTTGGGCAGAAAGTCATCGCCGCCGGCGTCCAGGCACTGGGCCAGGGCTTCGCTTTCGCGCAGCGACGTGAGGAAGATGATCGGCACCAGCGCCTCCCCCGCCAGTTGCTTGATCTGCCGCGCGGCTTCAAAGCCATCCATGACCGGCATCAGTGCGTCCATCAACACCAGTTGCGGACGCTCGCGGGCAAACACCTCAATCGCTTCGGCGCCATTGCTGACAGTCAGCGCCTGATGGCCTTGGCGGCGGATGATGCTCGCCAGCAACAGGCGGTCGGCGGCGCTGTCTTCGGCGATCAGGATGGTCAGCGCCTCCAGGACAGGGGCCAGGGCGCTCAATTGATATCGAACAGTTTGTCGAAGTTGGAGATGGCGAGGATCTTGCGCACGTCGTTGCTGCTGTTGATCACTCTGACTTCGGCGTCATCACCGCCGGCATGATCCCGTAGCAACAGCAGCATGCCGAGGGCTGAACTGTCCATATAGGTGGCATCCTTGAGGTCGACGATATAGGTCTCGGGGACCTTGTAGAAACGCTCGTAGGCTTCCCGAAACGCCTGGTGGCTGCCGAAATCGAACCGGCCCTTGATTGCGATCGTCAACTTCTTCCCGTCCAGGGATACTTCTGACTCGACTGACATGTGACTGCTTCCTTGTCATTGCACTAGACACAAGGTGTAGCAGTTGAAGCGCATCTGAGCAACACAGTGAATCAACTGTGGGAGCTGGCTTGCCTGCGGTGGCGGCGTGTCAGCCACTGAATCTTTAACTGAACCACCGCCATCGCAGGCAAGCCAGCTCCCACACTGGATTTGTGGTGCCGGTTAGAACTGTTCTGGGCGGGGAAGGCGCTGGGACAATTCATCGAGCAGTTTTTGCTCGCGCTTGTCTTCGATGGCTCGCGCTTCGTCGATGTAGCGCTGCACCAGCTTGCGCAGCCCCTCGACCCGGGCAAACGCCTGTTGCCAGGCCTCGCGGGCTTTGTCGAGGTTGGCCTCGTGCCAGGCCAGGCTCTGGCGTTGCTGGCCGACGGCGGTTTCAAGCTGATTGAGAAAGCCCTGGTACCCCATCAACCACTGGCCGGAAACACCCTGGCTGCCGCGCTCGATCCACTGTTGTTGGTACTCGCCACGAAAACGCTCCAGGTCGCCCAGCTTGCTTTGGGCCAACCGCACCTGGCCCTGGAAGTAACCCAGGCGCTGTACGGCGGCTTTCTCGGCCTTTTCGGCCATGTCCACCACCGGGGCCAGGCGTGCGGCGCGGCTGTTGGCCATGGATTAGCCGCCCGGCGCCGGGGCGAAGATGGACTGCAAGTGCGACTGGCTCTCGCCCATGGTGATCTTGTCGTTGAGACCCTGGCGCAGGTAAGTCACCAGTTGCGGCTGCAAGGCGATGGCCAGGTCAGTGTCGCGGTCGCCACCGGCCACATAGGCGCCGACGCTGATCAGGTCACGGCTTTGCTGGTAGCGCGACCACAGCTGCTTGAACTGCTGGGCACGGGCCATATGCTCCGGCGTGACCACCGCCGGCATCACCCGGCTGATGGACGCTTCGATATCGATGGCTGGGTAATGCCCCTCTTCCGCCAGGCGCCGCGACAGCACGATGTGGCCGTCGAGCACGCCCCTGGCCGAGTCGGCAATCGGGTCCTGTTGGTCGTCGCCTTCAGACAACACGGTGTAGAACGCGGTGATCGAGCCACCGCCGGCTTCGGCATTACCGGCACGCTCTACCAGCTTGGGCAGCTTGGCAAATACCGACGGGGGGTAACCCTTGGTCGCGGGCGGCTCACCGATGGCCAAAGCGATCTCGCGCTGGGCCTGGGCGAAACGCGTGAGGGAGTCCATCAGCAACAGGACGTTCTTGCCCTTGTCGCGAAAATATTCGGCGATGCGCGTGCAGTACATCGCCGCACGCAGGCGCATCAACGGTGCATCGTCTGCCGGAGAAGCGACGACAACAGAACGCTTGAGCCCTTCTTCACCGAGGCTGTGCTCGATGAACTCCTTCACTTCGCGGCCCCGCTCGCCGATCAGCCCCACCACGATGATGTCGGCCTCGGTAAAGCGCGTCATCATGCCCAGCAATACCGACTTACCCACGCCGGTACCGGCGAACAGGCCCAGGCGCTGGCCGCGACCGACCGTCAATAAACCGTTGATGCTGCGAATGCCCACATCCAGCGGCACGCTGATGGGGTTGCGCTTGAGCGGGTTGATGGTGGGGCCGTCCATCGGCACCCAGTCTTCGGCCTTCATGCCGCCCTTGCCGTCCAGCGCACGGCCGGCACCGTCGAGTACGCGGCCCAGCATGCTCATGCCCATGGGCAGGCGGCCGGTGTCGGCCAGCGGTACCACGCGGGCGCCGGGGGCAATGCCGGTGAGGCTGCCGACCGGCATCAGGAAAATCTTGCTGCCCGAAAAGCCCATCACCTCGGCTTCGACTTGCACCGGGTGGTAGCTGTTGTCGTTTATCACCAGGCAGCGGCTGCCCATTGCGGCGCGCAGGCCCTCGGCTTCGAGAGTCAGGCCGACCATACGCAACAGGCGCCCTTCGAGGACCGGCTGGCCGGGCAACTCCGTGGCCTCGGCGTAGCTGCCCAGGCGCTTGGCGAAGCTCGTGCGATCAAGGCGCATCGGTGGCGTCCAGGTCAACGCTCAGGTCCGGCTCGGCGGGGTGCAGGGCTTGTTCATGCAGTTGATCGAACAACTTGGCCATGATCTGGCTGATACGGGTTTCCACCGTTGCATCGATGCGGCTGTGCTCGGTTTCGACACGGCAACCACCGGGCTGCAACGAAGCGTCTTCGACGATGCGCCAGGTTTCTTCATGACGCTCGCGCAGGGCTTTGACCTGTTCGAAATCCTGCGGATTGATGTACAGCCGCACATTGCCGACGCCCAGGGGCAGCAGCTTGAGGGCTTCACGCATCACGCCTTCGATCTGGCTGGAATCGAGCACCAGCTCGCGCTGGATCACCTGACGAGCAATGTGCTGCACCAGGCCAACCATGGATTTTTCCAGCTGCGAGTCCTGTTCGGCGATAGGGTCGAACAGGTTGCCCATCAGGCGCTCCAGGCTACCCAACTTGGTGGCCAGCGCCGCTTCGGCCTCCTGGCGAACCTTGAGGGTGGTGCTGCGAAAACCGTCTTTTTCCCCCGCCGCGAAGCCTTCGTTGTAGGCCTCCTGGCGAATGGTTTCCAACTCTTCGAGGGTCAGTGGCTGGACTTCATCCAGCGGCACTTCTTCCATCTCTGCCGGAGGTTCTTCAACCGGTTCAGGCTCGGGCTCCGGCACATGGGGGTCGAAACTGGGCAGCGACCAGATGTCGAAGCCGCCGACATCCCGCGCGCGAATCAGATCGCTGGGTGCCTCATCTTTATTCGACATGCAAGGCGCCTTAGATCATTTCTTCGCCGCCCTTCCCGCCGAGAACGATTTCTCCGGCTTCGGCCATACGGCGGGCAATGGTGAGGATTTCTTTCTGGGCGGTTTCCACGTCGCTGACGCGCACCGGGCCCTTGGCTTCCAGGTCGTCGCGAAGCAATTCGGACGCACGCTTGGACATGTTCTTGAAGATCTTTTCTTTGACGTTTTCGTCCGAGCCCTTGAGCGCCAGCACCAGCACGTCCGAGGACACTTCGCGCAGCAGCGCCTGGATGCCGCGGTCGTCGACATCGGCCAGGTTGTTGAACACGAACATCAGGTCTTCGATCTGGCCGGACAGGGTGTCGTCGATCTCGCGGATCGAGTCCATCAACTGGCCTTCGACTGAGCTGTCGAGGAAGTTCATGATGTCGGCTGCGCGCTTGATGCCACCCAGGGTGGTGCGCGAGGCGTTGGAATTGCCGGAGAACTGCTTCTCCAGAATGGTGTTGAGTTCTTTGAGCGCCGCCGGTTGCACAGTGTTCAGCGACGACACACGCAGGATGATGTCCAGGCGCACTTTATGGTCGAAGTGGCCAAGCACTTCGCCGGCCTGGTCCGGGTCCAGGTAGGCCACCACGATCGCCTGGATCTGCGGGTGCTCGTAGCGGATCACGTCGGCCACTGCCCGCGGCTCCATCCACTTGAGGCTATCCAGGCCGCTGGTGTTGCCACCCAGCAGGATGCGGTCGATCAGGCCGTTGGCCTTGTCTTCGCCCAGGGCCGAGGTGAGCATCTTGCGAATGTAGCTGTCGGATCCGACGCCCAGGCTGGTCTGGTCGCCGACGATCTCGACGAACTCGCTCATCACCTGCTCGACTTGCTCGCGGTGCACATTGCGCATCTGCGCCATGGCCACGCCCACTCGCTGGACCTCTTTAGGGCCCATGTGGCGCAGCACTTGGGCAGCGTCGGTTTCACCCAGGGACAGCAGCAGCACGGCGGCTTTGTCGACCCGGGACAGCTTGGCCACAGCGGCTCGATCATTCATCTGCGTTAATCCACTCTTTCACGACCTGAGCCACACGGCCCGGGTCTTCTGCCACCAGACTCTTGATTGCGTTCAACTGAGCGTCATAGCCTTCGCTCGGGCTTGGCAACAGGATGCTTTGCGGGCCGCCGAGGCTGACGCGGTCGTTGGCCAGTTCGCCGTCCAGGCCGCCCATGCCACCCAACTCGACGTCACCACCGGCCAGCGCCAGTTGCTTCTTGCCGCCGCCGGTGATGTTGTTGAGCACCGGGCGCAATACGCCGAACACCAACACCAGGATGAACAGCACCCCCAGCACTTGCTTGACGATGTCCCAGAACCACGGCTGGGTGTAGAACGCCGGGTCGGCGATCACTTCACCGCGCTCGGCGGAGAACGGCATGTTGATCACGCTGACGCTGTCGCCACGGCTGGCGTCGAAACCAACGGCGTCCTGCACCAGGCGGGTGAAGCGCGCCAGTTCGTCAGCCGTCCACGGTGCACGGGTCACCGCGCCGTCCGCTGGGTTGACCTTGACTTGGTCATCGACCACCACCGACACCGACAGGCGATTGATCTTGCCCTGCTGCTGCTTGGTGTGGCTGATGGAACGGTCGAGTTCGAAGTTCTTGGTGGACTGGTTACGCTTGTCCGCAGGGTATGGCGCAAGCATCGGCTGGCCGGTGGCCGGGTCCATGATCTGCTGGCCGTTGGCGTCCAACAGCGGCTGGCCAGGCTGGATCGCGCCAGCCGTGGCGGCGGCGCCACCAGTGGTTTGCGGTGCCGAGGCCGGCGCGGGTGGCTGGTTGCTCAGGGCGCCTGGCACACCTTGGGGGCCATTGCTGGCGGTGCGTTGTTCGCTGGTGGACTGCTCGCTGCGCAGGGCCGGCTGGTCCGGGTTGAACTGTTCGGAGGTGGATTCGACGGCGCTGAAGTCCACGTCGGCCGACACTTCAGCCTTGTAGCGGTCGTTGCCCAGTACCGGTTGCAGGATGTTATGCACGCGCTGGGTGAGCATGCTTTCCATGCGGCGGCTGTAGTCGAACTGCTTGCCGGCCTGGGTCAGCGCGGAGTTTTCGGCCATGTCGGACAGCAGGTTGCCCTTTTGGTCCACCACGGTGATTTGCGACTTGCTCAATTCGGGAACACTGGTGGCAACCAGGTTGACGATCGCCAGTACCTGGCCAGGCTCCAGGGAGCGGCCAGCAAACAGCTCCACCAAGACCGAGGCGCTGGGCTTGCGTTCGTCACGCACGAACACCGAGCTTTTCGGAATCGCCAGGTGCACACGGGCGGCCTTGACGTTATTGAGGCTGGAAATGGTGCGCGCCAGTTCGCCTTCCAGGCCACGACGATAGCGGGTGGCTTCCATGAACTGGCTGGTGCCCAGGCCCTGGTCCTTGTCGAGGATTTCAAAACCAATGTTGCTGTCGGACGGCGCCACGCCAGCGGCGGCCAGTTTCATCCGCGCGCGGGCTACGTCATCAGCCTTGACCAGCAAGGCGCCGGAGTTGGGCTCCACGGTGTAGGCGATGTCGGCGGCGGCGAGGGTTTCCATGATCTGCTTGGAATCCATGCCCGACAGGCTGCCGTACAGGGGGCGGTAATCGGGTTGCTGCGACCACAGCACCACGGCAAAACCAATCGCCACGCTGGCGGCCAGGCCCACCATCAGGCCCACCTGACGCAGCATGGTCATTTCCGAGAGGTTTTCCAGGAACGACAGGCCAAACAACGGCGGTTTGCCGTCGGCCTTGGCGGGGAGGTTGTCGGAGACTGCTTCAGCCATGACTTAAATCTCGTCCTTAAACCGGCATCTGCATGATGTCTTGATACGCCTGAACCAGCTTGTTACGCACTTGGGTCAAGGCCTGGAAGGACACACTGGCCTTTTGCGAGGCGACCATCACATCGGTGAGGTCCACGCCGCTTTTACCGATCTCGAAGGCCGTCGCCAACTGGCTGGACGCCTGCTGGGTATCGCTGACTTTATTGATTGCCTGACCGAGCATGTCGGCAAAATTGCTTTGGCCCAATTCCGGCGCTGGCGCGACGGATTTCGGTTGAGCCATGGCGTCCATTTGCATGGCGCGCATATCCAACATCAACCGATTGAACTCAATACCCTGGCTCATGACCTTCTCTCTCCGACGACCCGCAATTTTTTGACACTACGCAGCGGTTACTAGGGGTGGTAGCAACAAGGGTGCCAGCTCTGTGACAACTCGTAAGAAAAGGCGACAAAGCTTGTCGAACTTGTTACCGGTCATGTGGCGAAAAGATACGCTTCCACATCCGTACCGGCGTCGCGCATCTGCGCCAGCTTGTAGCGCAAGGTGCGCGGGCTGATGCCCAGGCGCTCGGCCGCTTCTTTGCGACGGCCGCGCTCGGCGCGCAGGGTGTCGATGATCATCTGGAATTCACGGCGGCGCAGGTCATCGCCCAGGGCACCGGCTGATTCCGCCTCGGCGACCACTGGAGCCGGGGCCAGGCTCGGCAACGGCGCAGCGCCATTGCCCATGGCCAGGCAGAAATCCTGGGGCTGGATCAAACCGCCCTGCTGCAAAATCAGCGCACGCTGGATCGCGTTGTCCAGCTCGCGCACGTTGCCCGGCCATGGGTAACTGACCAGGCACGCCTGGGCCTCGGGCGATAAACGCGCCTGGGCATGCTTCATTTTTTTGACGTGGTTGTTGAGAAGACGCTCGGCCAGGGGAATGATATCCGCCGGCCGCTCACGCAATGGGCGCCAAGCCAGCGGGAACACCGACAACCGGTAAAACAGGTCTTCACGGAAGCGCCCCGCCGCCACTTCGCCCGCCAGGTCGCGGTTGGTGGTGGCAACCACGCGGATATCCAACTGGATCGGCTTGCGTGCGCCCACGCGCTCCACTTCACGCTCCTGCAATACTCGCAGCAACTTGGCTTGCAGGCCCAGGGGCATTTCCGAGATTTCGTCGAGCAGAATGGTGCCGCCGTCGGCTTGTTCGAACTTGCCGGCCTGGGCCGCGATGGCGCCGGTGAACGAGCCCTTTTCATGGCCAAACAAGGTGGCTTCCAGCATGTTGTCGGGGATCGCCGCGCAGTTGATCGCAATGAACGGTTGTTTGGCACGGCCCGATTGCTGGTGGATATAACGCGCCAGCACTTCTTTACCGGTGCCGGACTCGCCGGAAATCAGCACAGTGGAATCACTGCGCGCCACCCGCGCCGCCAGTTCAAGCAACTGCGCGCTGGCCGGTTCAAAGGCAATCGGGCCATCGCCGTCGGCTGCGGGCATCACGCCCAGGGCATGCCGGGCGACCAGTTCGATCAAAGCCTTGGGCTCGAACGGCTTGACCAGGTAATCCGCCGCGCCCTGACGCATGGCATCCACCGCCCGCTCCACCGCGCCATGGGCGGTCATCAGCAGCACCGGCAGCTGCGGCTGGCGCACCCGCAGCAGGCCGAGCAACTGGTGGCCGTCCATGCCGGGCATGTTGACGTCGCTGACCACCAGGCTGAAGGTTTCCTGCTCGACCGCCTCCAAGGCTTCCTCGGCAGAGCCGACCGCACGGTAGTCATGGCCCGCCAACAGCAGCGTGTCAGCCAATGCTTCACGCAGGGCGCGATCGTCTTCCACCAATAAAACCTTGATAGCCATCATCCTCTTACTCCGCGCTTGCCGCGCTGGAAAACAGCGGCAAGGTCATCAATGCACAGGTGCCACGCCCCAGGCGCGAACGCAGCTGCAATTGTCCCTGATGGGCACGGGCCACTGCCTTGACCACGGTCAGGCCCAGGCCAGTGCCGTTGGTCTTGGTGGTAAAAAACGGCTCGCCCAGGCGCTGCAGCACCTGCGGGGCGATACCGCTGCCGCTGTCGCTGACGCA
Source organism: Pseudomonas sp. PA-7-1E (assembly GCF_021605325.1). Classification (NCBI taxonomy): domain Bacteria; kingdom Pseudomonadati; phylum Pseudomonadota; class Gammaproteobacteria; order Pseudomonadales; family Pseudomonadaceae; genus Pseudomonas; species Pseudomonas sp. PA-7-1E. Next base: position 23,721 of record NZ_WKFA01000008.1, on the reverse strand, counting down.
CAGGCGCAGGGTTTGTCCGCGGCTATACAGGTGCACTTTCAGGCGCGCCCCGGGGCCACTGGCCTGGGTAGCGTTTTCGATCAGGTTGAGCAGCGCGCCCACCAGGGTGTCGCGGTTGCACAGCAATTCGCCCTGGTGGCTATCGCACTGCCAGCGCAGGTTGGCCTCCTGCACATGGGTCGCCGCTGCCGCTTGCAGGGACTGCATCAAACCGGCAGGGGTAACGCGATCGGTCAGCGGCAGTTCGCCGCGGGCAAATACCAGCATGTCACGTACTTGGTGTTCCAACTCATGCAGGCGCTCCTTGAGGCGCCCGGCAAAGCGTTGGTGGGTGGCCGCTGGTAATTGCTCGTCAGTCAAATGGCTGGCGTAGATCAATGCCGCCGACAACGGCGTACGAATCTGATGCGCCAAGGAAGCGACCATCCGTCCCAGGGACGACAGCCGCTCATGGCGAGCCAACTGATCTTGCAGGTGCCGGGTTTCTGTCAGGTCATTGAGTAGCACAAGCTGGCCGGGCTCGGCGTCCAGGGAACGGGTCGCAATGGACAGCCGGCGCCCGTCCTTGAGTGAGACTTCGTGGCCGTCGTCTTCACGGGGGGCAAAACAGCGGGTGATGACTTCACGCCACAGCTCGCCTTCCAGCGGCAAGCCAAGCAGGTCGCAGGCCGCCGGGTTGGCTTCGCGAACGCGGCCTTGGTCGTCGATGACGATCACGCCACCGGGCAACAGGTCCAGCAGGTTTTGCAGACGGTTGGCCAGACGCTCTTTCTCGGCCAGCTCTTGCATGCGCTGGGCGCTGACCACCGCCAGTTCGCCTTTAAGCTCGGAAACCCGGGCCTCAAGCAGGCTGTAGGAGTCGGTCAGCTGGTTCGACATCTGGTTGAACTGCGAGAGCGCGTGCTCCAGGCCCTGGCGGGTCGGCGGTTCTACAGGCGAAACCAGCCCCTGGATGGCAGGGGCCGAAGATAGTTGGGCGGCGTGGGGCATGATGCTCTCTCGCTTGGCTGACCGTCAGTTAAACGGAACGTTGCGAGGGCTGTAGCAATACCCGTGCCGAAAAAAAACCACCTATAAATCAGGTAGTTGAAAAACAGGCGTCAATCATCCGCCTGTTCATCACCTTCTTTGCGGCTCATACCGTACTTGCGCATCTTCTCCACCAGGGTGGTGCGACGGATACGCAGGCGCTCGGCGGCCCGGGCGACGATGCCGTTGGCATCGTCCAGCGCCTGTTGGATCAGGCCTTGCTCCAGGTTGCCGAGGTAGTCCTTGAGATCCAGTCCTTCGGGCGGCAACATCGCGCTAGCGCCAAAGTCTGGAGTATGGCCGTTGATTGCCACGCGCTCTTCCATGTCGCTGCGCAGGCTGTCCATCTGCTCGTCCTCGTCGTCGACGTAGCGGAATTTCTTCGGCAACTCGACCACGCCGATCACCCCGTACGGATGCATGATCGCCATGCGCTCCACCAGGTTGGCCAGCTCGCGGACGTTGCCCGGCCAGCCGTGGCGGCACAGGGACATGATTGCCGCGGAGTTGAAACGAATGGAGCCGCGCTTCTCGTGCTCCATGCACGAGATCAGTTCGTTCATCAGCAACGGGATGTCTTCCACGCGCTCGCGCAGCGGGGCCATCTCGATAGGGAATACGTTGAGGCGGTAGTACAGGTCTTCGCGGAAGCTGCCGACCTCGATCATGCTTTCGAGGTTCTTGTGGGTGGCGGCAATGATGCGCACGTCCACGCTCTGGGTCTTGTTGCTGCCCACGCGCTCGAAGGTGCGTTCCTGCAATACGCGCAGCAGCTTGACCTGCATCGGCAACGGCATGTCGCCGATTTCGTCGAGGAACAGTGTGCCGCCATTGGCCAGCTCAAAGCGCCCGGCACGGCTGGTGATTGCCCCGGTAAAGGCGCCCTTCTCGTGGCCGAACAATTCGCTTTCCAGCAGCTCTGCCGGGATCGCCCCGCAGTTGACCGGCACAAAGGGCCCGTCGCGACGCTTGGAGTGATAGTGCAGGTTGCGCGCGACCACTTCCTTGCCGGTGCCCGACTCGCCGAGGATCAGCACGCTGGCGTCGGTATCGGCCACTTGCTGCATCATCTGGCGCACGTGCTGGATGGCGCGGCTGGTGCCGACCAGGCTGCGGAACAGGTTGGGTTCACGGTGACGGCCGCGCTCGCGGGCCTGGTCGTACATCTCGCGATAGACCTGGGCACGGTGCAGGGAATCGAGCAATTTGCTGTAGCTGGGCGGCATTTCCAGGTTGGATAGCACGCGGCGGCGCTGGTCTTCCGGCAGGTCCACGGAAGAAATATCGCCCATTAGCAACACCGGAAGGAACTCATCCCAGGTAGACAGTGTCTTTAACAGGCCCAGAACTGCGCCAGGAGCGTTTACCGTCCCGATCAATACACAAATGACTTCACGGCTCGACGACAACGAGCTGACCGCCTGCTGCCAATCGTGGCTGCCGCAGGGCAAATTTTCTTCACCGAGAAAATTTAAAATCACCGCTAAATCGCGGCGGCGGACGCTATCGTCATCGATCAGCAGAATTTTGGTTTCACGCCACATGCAATAGCAACTTCCCTAGTAAAACTTCCTGCCCCGGAATGAGGGCAATCAAGACGTCTGTAAGATTTCTTACCTTCTAGACGTCTGAAATCTGAAAACAGCACTAGTTAAGTCAAAAATGATGGCATAGTCAAATATATGACGCGCCGTTCGGATTAACTGCGCCCTTTCAACCGAACAGATGGTAAACCTTTGACGCATTTTTCGCTTGGTTGATCTGCGACATCTCTTCGAAAATCGCCTGGCGCTCGCCGGTCGTCACTTCAAGCAACTGCTGGTAAACCGCCAACAGGCTTTCCAGCTTTCCACGCAGCGCATCCTCATCCACCGGCGCTTCGCTCAGCACCTGATCGATCACACTGCGGCAGCCCAGGTCGAGCTCGCTGATGGCATCCCAGTTGCGCGCAGCCAGCGCGTCGACCAGGGCTTCACGGGTTTCATCAATGCGTTGCAGTGCGTGGCTCATGACGAGTTCCTCAAGGCCCGTGGCCTTATTCTGCTGCGCCTTGTGGCGCGCCGATAGCATCCCAGCCTTCTTTTACGGTAATCATCAAGCGAGCGACTTCGTCGATGATCTCGGCGTCGTTTTGTTGGTTAGCCTCCATCAACCGGTTGGTCATGTACACATAAAGGCTTTCCAACTGCTGAACATAAGCCGGGTTATCACTCTTTTCAGCATCCAGGCCATCGCGCAGCCCGATAACGATGTCGATGGCCTTGCCGAGCATCAAACCCTTCTGTGCGATGTCACCACGCGCCAGGGCGCCCTTGGCCTGGGACATGCGATCCAGGCCGCCTTCCATCAGCATCTGCACCAGGCGATGCGGGCTGGCTTCGGAGATCTGTGCGTGGGAATTGACCTTCTGGTATTGGCGAAGGGCTCGCATGGGGTTCATGTTTCTACCTCGTGACAGGCGACAGCGAAAAGGATTCTAGTAACCAATATGTCGACTGGGCCGCAAAAAGCTTTAACACCGGTCGTCTTTCGGTACGAAAAGGCCAGGCAGGTTGCCTGGCCTTTTGCGTGAGTGGCGATCAGTTATTGGTTTTAGGGTTGTTCAAGGCATTGAGCGTGGTCATGACGCTGGTGCTTTGCTGGCGCAGTTGGGCAACCAGGGTGTCCATGGCGTTGTATTTGGCGGAGAGGCTGTTGGTCAGCAGTTCCATGCGCTCGTTCAGGGTTTCCTGCTGCTTTGCGATGTCCTTGAGACTGTCGGTCAACGAGGTAGAACGCGTTGCCAGAACCCCGGTAGAGGCCTTGGCAAAGTCATCCGTTGCACTTTTCATGCGCGCCAACATGCCGTCTTTGCCGCTGAACATACTGTTGATATCGGCTGCATTAGTCTTGACTGCAGCGTCCCACTTTTTGTCATCGATTGTCAGCAAGCCGGTGGTAGAGCTTGTGCTCACGCCAAATTGAGCCAACGACTTGAAAGTGCCAGTCCCCGAAAGGGTATTGAATTCATTGCGGATCGCCGCCTGCAGCGAACGCATGGTCGAGTCACCCGTCAATGCCGCAGCCGTTGTGCTGCCGTCAAGATTCTTGGTGACCTTGGTTTCGGCATTCATTGCGGAGATCAAAGCATTGTAGGTATCAACGAAGCCTTTGACCCCGGACTTGAGCGCCGTGTTGTTGGTACTGACGGTGATCAGCGTAGCGTTTTTATCGCCAGAGGTGCCCGTCTTGTAAGTCGAAGGCGCCACCAGCTTGATGTTCACACCACTGAGCGCGCCCTCGATACTGTTGGTCTTGGACACAGACGCAACACCATCAATGCTGTACAGCGCATCCTTGGGCAGATCGACGACCGTTGAACCCACATCCAGGCCGGAGGTGCCGGAAAGCGTAAGGTCGGAACCGGTACCCATGGTGGTAGAGGTCAGGATCAATCGGGAACCATTGGAGTCGGTCTGGATATTGGCACTGAGCCCGGAAGTACCAAACTGGGTATTGATCGAATCCCGCACCTGCTGCAAGGTCGCGCCGGCTGGAACATTGACGCTGTAATCCTTGCCCGACTGAGAGATGGTCAAGGTGGTCGGCTTATCCGTAGCGTTCACCACAGAAGAGGTGCCACCGGAGAAGTTCTTGCTGGATAATTTTGACGCCTGGGCCAACTGGTCAACGATCAGTCGGAAGCTGCCGTTCGAAGCTGTGTTATTGGCAGTCATGGTCGCCGTTTTTTCATCCGAGGACGAGCCGGTCAATCCGGTGAAACTACTGTCTTTGGTCATGGCGTCCAAAGCACTACGAAACGCATCCAGTGCCGCCTGAATCTTGCCGATCGAAGACAGCGTGGTGGTCGCCTTCTGGGACGCGGTATTGATCTGCGTCTGCTTGGGCACCTTTTCGGCGTCCACCAAGGACTTCACGATCGCTTGCGTATCGATGTTCGAACCGATACCACTTACCGTTGAACCCGCCATCATCTATCTCCTGTTCGGTGGCTGCCGTTATCTTGACTTATTACGCCTCAAGACCTGACAGCAACAAATTTCATGCCAGCTCACACCTTGTCGTCAAACAACACGTTGCTTGCGCTGGAAAGGTTCTGTGCCAGTTTCAACGCCGTTTCCGACGGAATCTGACGGATCACTTCACCACTGTCGGTGGCAATGACCTTGACCACGACCCGGTGGGTCGAATCGTCAATGGAAAAATCCAGGCTGCGCTGGGCAGCCTGGACGAATTCGCGAATGTCGGTTACTGCTTTTTCCAGGTCCGCGCGCTCAGGCTCTTTGCCGGTTGCCGCTACTTCCTGAGCCTTGCTGCTGTTTTGATCGGCAGTTGCCTTGGGAGGCGCGCCTTGAGGGGCAACCGGCGGATAAGACTGGTTCAGCTTTACACTCATGTCCATGTCCAATCTCCTCTAAACCGAAAAAACGGAAGGGCACGTAAACGCGCCCTTCCGTTAGTTACCAAGCGCGCTGATTACTGAAGCAGTTTCAGTACAGCGGATGGCAGTTGGTTAGCCTGCGACAGGATCGCGGTGGAAGCCGACTGCAGGGTTTGCTGCTTGGTCAGTTCCGCGGTTTCGGCAGCGAAGTCGACATCCTGAACGGTGGAACGCGCAGCGGTAGAGTTTTTCTGGATGTTCTGCAGGTTGTCTGCAGTGGTAGTCAGACGGTTCTGGGTGGCACCCAGACCCGAACGAACGCTGTCGATGGTGCCGATGGCCTTGTCGATAACCGACAGTGCGTTTTGAGCCATATCAGCGCTGGTCACATCAGTATTGGCGATGGTGGTTTTGGTGGAAGCAGCAGTGGTAGCCGCAGCTGCACCGAACAGCCCCCCAACACCATCCCCCGACAAGGAGTAACCCTTGGAGGAATCCAGCGATACTTGGCCGGTGGCAGTCATCTTGGTTGTATCGGACAGAGCGGTGCCTGCGCCGGTAGGGTATGCACCGGAACCATCTTTGGATTTGATAGTGATAGCGGCCGCACTGGCAGCGCCGGCTGCAACAGCACCAAACTCGATGTTCTCACCAGTATCGGACTTGACCGAAAGCGTTTTCTTGGCTTCGTCGAAGTTGACACTGATACCCAGCTTGGCGGCGTTGGACTTCAATTGATCAGCCAAGCCAGCCTGGCTAGTTACGCCCGTCATTGTGACAGTCTGGCCATTGACAGTCATTGAAAACGTGGCAGCAGCGGCAGGTGTAGCGCCCGTGGTAAACGCGGCATTATCAACTTCAATCTGAACTTCAGTGCTCGCGGTAGCTGTGAGGCCGCCAATTGCACCATTCATTTTGCTGGCGATACTCTGCGCCGAAGCACCAACCGGGACAGCAATTGCACTGCTCACCTGGCCATTACCGGTCACGGTAATAGTGCCAGCTGCACTGCCGATACCATTCTCGGTAGGAGTAATTGCAACACTCTTGATCTGCTGCGAACCAATATTGTTGGCGGCAACGTTTTCCAGGCTCAGGTTGATGGTTTCGTTAGCATTGGCACCCACTTGGATAGCCTTGGTGCCATACGAACCGTCCAACAGTTTCTGGCCACCGAAAGTGGTGGTTTGCGAGATACGGGTCAGTTCTGCGGTCAGGGCCTGGTATTCGTCGTTGTTCGACTTACGGTCGTCGGCGCTCAGGGAGCCGGTAGCCGAGGACAGGGCCAGGGTACGCATTTTTTGCAGGATGTCGGTCGAAGCCTGCATCGCGCCTTCAGCGGTCTGAGCGATGGAGATGCCGTCGTTCACGTTTTTTACAGCTTGGCCCAGGCCGTTGATTTGGCTGGTCAGGCGGTTAGCGATCTGCAGGCCGGCAGCGTCGTCTTTAGCGCTGTTGATACGCAGGCCGGAAGACAGGCGCTGCATGGAAGTGGCCAGGGCGCCGCCAGCTTTGTTCAGGTTGCCCTGAGTCGTGATGGAAGCAATGTTGGTGTTTACTGTTAAAGCCATGACGAAATCCTCGTTGGATGGATACTGCGGCTTCCGGCCCTGGCAACCGCCGGGTGTGGCCTGAGAACCTACGTAATAGTTATCGTCGTGGTAGCCGGTTGCTTGAGGGTTTTTTTGATTTTTTTTACTAGCCCTGTGCCAGCCCTTGTATTTCAACGGCTTATAGAGGCGTGAAACGCCAGTAATCACGGGTTACTGGCGCCAAAACTTCGCCTTCAAGACGCCCCCCCTGGTAGGAGCGAGCTTGCTCGCGAAGAACGTTAACGATGACGCGGGCATTCAGAATGCACGCGGCGCCCTCAGGTTCTTCGCGAGCAAGCTCGCTCCTACAGGGGGCGCAAAAAAAACGCCGATGATCATTCGATCATCGACGTTTTTCATGAAGCCGCTAAAGCATCACGGACGATAGAGAATCGCCGAGCCCCACGACAGCCCCACACCAAAGCCGCTGATTGCCACGCGCTTCCAGGCGGCGTCCATCACGTGCTTTTCCAGCAGCAACGGAATGCTCGATGACACGGTATTGCCGGTCTCGACCATGTCCTTGATGAACTTGTCCACCGGCGCTTCTTCAAAGCGGCGCGCCACGGCGTCAACGATGGCTGCGCTGCCCTGGTGGATGCAGAACGCATCAATGTCATCTGCCTTGAGGTCCGACTCATTGAGCAGTTCGTGCAAGTGTGCCGGCACCTTGAGCAAGGCGAAGTTGAACACCTGGCGGCCGTTCATGAAGAACACACCATCGCTGACCTTCAAGTGAGGCGCGCCGGAACCGTCGGTACCGAACTTGGATTTGCCCAGCAACCACGGCGCGTCCTCGCCCATCCAGGTGGCGGTGGCGGCATCACCGAACAGCATGGTGGTGTTGCGGTCTTCCGGGTCGACGATCTTGGAATACGGGTCGGCGGTGATCAGCAGGCCGTTTTTCAGGCCGGCGGCTTCCATGAAGCCTTTCATCGCGTAGATGCCGTACACGTAGCCGGAGCAGCCCAGGGAAATATCGAAAGCGGCAACGTGAGTCGGCAGGCCCAATTTGTCCTGGACGATGGCGGCGGTGTGGGGCAAGCCCTCTTCATCGCCGTTCTGGGTGACGACGATCAGCGCGTCGATGGACTCGCGCTTCAAATCCGGGTTGTTGGCAAACAATGCATTGACGGCTTCGACGCACAGGTCGGAAGTCTCCTGTGCAGCTTCCTTGCGCGGCAGGAACGCCGAACCGATCTTGCCGATGATGAACTCTTCATCCTTGGCGAATTTGGCACCCTGGGCGTAGTTATCGATCCCGTCTGCCGGCACGTAACTGGCGATGCTTTTTATGCCAATCATTGTGGCTTCCCAATACTAAATAGCTGGAGAACACCCCTCGGACTACGCCGGGAGTGCTGACAATAAAGGGGATAACCCCATGAAAATCTCGCTGAAAGCCGCCCGATAAAGGCCCTGTGACGACTTATCCTTTTCACACGATACAGTGAAGATGCGCTTTATGACTCACAGGTCACTCAATTTTGCGCGCTTTGTGCAAAAACCGGCAACATTTCCAGGCCAGAAACGACAACGGCCTCCCCTGTCGCCAGGGGAGGCCGTTGTTCATTGCGACGATTACATGCGGCTGAACAGGTTCAGCTGGGAGATTTTAACGAACGCCAGTTGCGAGGCCTGCAACATGGTTTGCTGCAAAGTGAGGTTGATCGCCGCTTCGCCCATGTCAATGTTCGCCAGATCGCTCATGGTGCTTTTGTTTGCAGTGCCGATACTGATGTTTTCCGCCGACTGGATATCCAGTGCAGCTTCGCGGGCCCCGATGGAACCGCGCACGTTGTCGACCTGGGCACGTGAATTGGCAAAATTACTGATGGAAGCGTCGAGCGCATCCTTGAGCTTGACCATCGCAGCCGGGTTGCCGTCGGCCGGTTGCTCCAGCGCCTTGCGCAGTTGGCTCAGGGTATCCAGCGCATTCTGGGTCTTGGCAGTGCTGGCAGCGACCGCAAACTGATCGCCGGCTTGCGGTGTGCCGCTGACATCAAAGGTCACGCCTGCTGCCGTCACGGTCGTACCGCCACCGGTGTCGCCGGTGGCGATCGCTTTGCTGTCGGCACTGTAGGGCTGGGCATAGACTTCATACGCCGTGCCACTGGTGAACTTGATCACCGCCCCGCTGTTAGCCGGGAACGTACTGGCATAGGTGGCCGGGTTGCTCACCTGCGCATTCGTCAGCTGCGCAGTGGAGGCATTACTGGGCGTGCGCGAAACACTGAAGGTGTCGGGTTTGGCGGCCAGGCTGAACGAACGGTCCTTGACCAGCGCATCGGCGTCCGGCCCCGTCGCCATATCCTTGAGATCCACCGCAATATCAAAATTCACGCCGCGCAGGCTCACGGTGGAGCCGCCTTCCTTGGTGGAATCAAAGGTGCCGTTGCCAGGGATTTCCGACGTGATGTCGTTGCCGTTCTTGTCGGAGACCTTGTACTGAGTGCTGCTGGTAAAGGTCAGCTTGTAAGGCTCGCCATCGGCGAATTTATTCGTGTAATCCGAGCCTGAAGTCACCAGGCCGGCCGACACTGAGACTTTATGATCATTGGGCACTGGCGCCGTCGCCGGCGGCACGATTGCAGGTGCGATCCAGGTCGCCTGGGTGCGGCCCGAGTTAACGGCACCGTCCATGATGCTCTTGCCGGTGTCACCGGCACTGACTCTCAGGGAATCGGAAACCTGCAGGCTCAGCGGCGTTTCATCACCCTGATAGGTGTAGGTGCCGTCGCTGTTACGGCTATAGGGCGGCGTCGAGGTCTTGGAGCCGGAAAACAGATAGTTGCCCGAGGAATCCTTGCTGTTAAGCAAGCCCAGCACCTGGTCTTCAAGCGCACCGATCTGGCCGGCAATCGACTTGCGGTCGGCATCGCTGCGCGAACCGCCCGCTTCAATGGCCAAGGTACTGGCCGCCTGCAGTGCCTCGTTGATTGCACCCAATACGCTTTCCTCGTTGGTCAACGAGTTCTTCAAACTGGTGATATTGCCGTTGAACTGCCCGAGCATGTCCTTCTGCTGTTGCAGCAACAACAACCTCGCCGCCGCCACCGGGTCATCCGCTGCGGTTTGCACGCGCACACCGGAACTGGCCTGCTCCTGGGCCTTCACAACGCTGGAATAGTTGTCCGTGTACTTGGCGGCACTGGTTTCAAAATACTGTGCAGTGGAAATACGCATCGTCCCAGACTCCCTTAAAGACTATTGATCAGCGTGCTGAAGGTTTCTTGCGCAGCCTTGATGATCTGCGACGAGGCGGTGTAGTACTGCTGGAATTTGATCATGTCGCCCGCCTCTTCATCGAGGTTGACCTGGGACACGGAGTTGCGCGCATCCTGGTTGGCCTTGAGCAAGGCGCCCGTGGCCGTGGTGTCGGTATTGGCCGACGCGGCCTTGGCTCCGACGGTCGACACCAGGCGACTGTTGGCCGCCACCAGGCTCACTCCGCCGCCACTGCCATCGGACAGGCCGACGGTGGCTTTGGTTTGCAGGTCGAGCAACGCCTGGGCGTTACGGTTATCCGACTTGCCCGAGGCGTTGAAGGAAAACGTGGTGCTGTCGCCAGCGGCGGGCGACCCGGCGACCGTGGTATCGAACTTGAAGCTTTTGGCCGGCACCAGCAGCGTGCCGTTGGCATCCCGCATCGGTACATCGACCGTGATTTTGTTGCCTTGGCCCGGCACGATGGTGCCGGTGCCAATCGGGTTGCCCTGGGCATCGTTGAGCGTGTAGCCCTGGGTGCCGTCGGCGGCCGGCTTGCCGAATACCATCTTCACTGGCATCGAGTGCTCAATGCCGGTACGCAGTTGCGCGGTATCGGCGCCACCATGAATATCGATAGGCAGGGTCAGGGTCGGCGGTGTAAAGGTGCCGGTACCCTGGTTGGTCTTGCTGCCCTCGCCCAGCAATGGCCCGGCGAACGCGATTTTATTGGCGTCCGTCAAAGTCGTGCCGATGTTGGTCGCACCGCTGGCGGTAGGGCTGACTTTGAAACTATCGCCCGCCGCCATCGGCCCCTTGCCATCCAGCGCCAGGGTGAACCCATCGATCACCGGCGGCGGCGCGGTATTGGTGTCGAACGCGCCCATGGCCTTGCCGTCGGAGCGCACCACCGTGTAGTTGTTGCCGCTGGTAAAGGTCACTTTGTAGTCGTAGGTCGACAGCTTGCTGGTGTCCGCAATGGTCACATTCAAATTGCCGGAGCCCGTGCTGTTGCCCAGCGCGCCCTGACTGCGCTGGGCAATGGCCGCCGCGCTGTTGATGTCCTTGAACAGCGATGAGCCGAAGTCACCGTTCAAGTCCAGGCCCTGCCCCAGTTGGCTGTTGATGGTATCGGCTGTCGCCAGGGCGATACGCCCCAAGTCATTGATGGCCGGCATCAGGGCATCACTGCGATAACGCAACAGGCCGCCGATGCTGCCCCCACTGAGCACGTTGCCCAAGTCGATCGCCGTACCGCCGCCGGCATTGAGCGCAATGGTGTACTGGCTTGGGTCGCTAGCGCTCGGCACTGCCGAGAGGGTGTTGGACCGGTCGCCCAATACCAGGGATTGGCCCGTGCCGGTGCTGACGCTGAACACACCATTCTGTTCACTGGTGGTCACACCCACCAGTTCATTGAGCGAGCGCACCGCCTCGTTACGGGCATCCAGCAGGTTGGCCGGGGCGCTGTTGCTTGAGCCCTGGGCCTGGGTGATCTGCTTGTTGAGCGAAGCAATCGAGGAGGTCAACTGGTTGACCTGGTCACTCATGGTGCTCAACTGGCCATTGATCGACTCTTTCTGTTGAGTCAATTGGCTGGAGATGGCGTTGAAACGGTTACTCAGGGTCTGGGCGCTGGTCAGCAGCACTTGCCGGGCAGACACGTCGCTGGGGTTGGCCGCGGAGGTCTGCACAGCGGCAAAAAACGCGCTGAGCACCGAAGACATGCCGGTTGTCTTGTCCGACAAAGTCTTGTCGATAGCGCTGGCCTGGCTGGAATAAGCCTTGGCATCGTTATTGAGCGCCGTGCTGTTCTGGTAGGCCGCGTCCAGGAACTCGTTATAGACCCGACGCACATCCGCCAGCGTGGTGCCGCTGCCAATGTACACACCGCCGTACGGGTTGTTGGCACTCGCATTCTGCGTGGTCTGCTGGCGCGAATAACCCGAGGTGTTGGCGTTGGCGATGTTATTACTCAAGACCGACAACGATCCTTGAGCGGCATTGAGCCCTGACATCCCGATACTGAGCAAACTCATGGTTCAGACCTTATAAATGTGTGGTTGCGCCAGCGGCAGCGTAGTTCTGGTAACTGTTCATGTTTTTTGCGATCTGCGAAATCTTGCTGGCGTAATCCGGGTCGGTTGCATAACCGGCTTTTTGCAACTCGCGTACAAACTGTTCCGGGTTGTCGGCTGATTTCACAACTTCTTTATAGCGATCATGGCTTTGCAGCAGGGTCACGAGGTCGTGGAAGCTGTCTTGGTAGGAGCTGTAGGAACGGAATTGCGCCGTTTCCTTGACCATCGCCCCATCGCGAAACTCGCTGGTGATCGCCCGGGCCTGACCGCCCTGCCAGCTCTGCCCGGCCTTGATGCCGAACAGGTTGTGGCTGCTGCTGCCGTCTTCGGCACGCATGACTGATTTGCCCCAACCGGTTTCCAGTGCCGCCTGGGCCACCAGGTATTTGGGGTCGATACCAATCCGTGCGGCAGCGGCCTTGGCCATCGGCAACATGGTGGCGACAAATTCATCCTGAGAGCTGAAGGCTTTCTTGGCCGGCGCCAGCGGTGGCTGGGCAATGGCGCGGCCATACACCTGCATGCGCCCGCTCGGCACGGCAAAGCTACGTGCACTGCTGTTGATGACCGTGTCGTCGGCAGCGCTATTACGCAGGGGCGCGGCTTTGGCTTCGACCGGAGCGTTCGGCACGATGCCCGCCAGCAGGCGGTCGGCCAGCTTGCTGGGCAAGGCGATACGGCGCTGGTTCATCAGTTCCATGTCGTTGGCATGGGTGCTGGCGCCCTCAGGCACGGCCACACGATACGCCCACAAAGGCCGCTGGCCATTGGAGCGGCCCAACGGGCCTTCGGCCTGGGTACCGGCGGCAATCTCGGTCGGCACATCGACTTTCTTCACCGGCGCGTCCGCCGCCGGGCCTTGCAAGGTGGCGGCCTGGGCCTCCACCGGCTTGTTCTTCTGCATCTGGCGCATCAGCACATCGGCCAGGCCGATACCGCCACCTTCGCGCGACATCGACACTGCCAGTTGCTGGTCGTACATTTCCTGGTACTGCTTGGCGGCCGGGGTGTTCAGCGGGTTGTCCTTGCCCAGGGCCTCGGTGGCCGAACGCATGGACTTGAGCATCTCGTTCAAAAACAGCGACTCGAATTCCTGCGCCACTTTGCGCAGGTTGCCTTCGCTGTTTTTGTCGTCACCGACCTTGAGCTGGTTAAGCCGGTTCAGGTCGGAGTAAGACCCCGAGTCCGCCGTGCTGCTGATGCCGCTCTTGCGCATATCCATGGCCATGGCCTCAGATCACGATCAGGTCGGCTTGCAACGCGCCAGCCTGCTTCAAAGCTTCGAGGATCGCCATCAAGTCGCCGGGCGCAGCGCCCACCTGGTTCACCGCACGGACAATCTCGTCCAGGGTGGTGCCGGGGCCGAACTTGAACATCGGCTTGGCTTCTTGCTGGGCATTGACGCGCGAGCGCGGGACCACGGCCGTCTGGCCACCGGACAACGGCCCAGGCTGACTGACGATCGGGTCTTCGGTGATGGTCACCGTCAGGCTGCCGTGGGTCACCGCCGCTGGCGAAACCTTGACGTTCTGGCCGATCACGATGGTGCCGGTGCGCGAGTTGATGATGACTTTGGCCACGGCCTGGCCGGGGTCCACCTCAAGGTTTTCCAGGATCGACAGGTAGTCCACACGCTGGCTTGGGTCCAGAGGCGCAGTGACGCGAACCGAGCCGCCGTCGATGGCCTGGGCCACGCCAGGGCCGAGCATGTCGTTGATCTTGTCGACCACGCGCTTGGCGGTGGTGAAGTCGGAGCGGTTGAGGTTCAGGGTCAGGCTGTTGCCCTGGTTGAAACCACTCGGCACGGTGCGTTCAACCGTGGCGCCACCGGGGATACGCCCGGCCGACGGCACGTTGACGGTGATCTTCGAGCCGTCGCGGCCTTCGGCGTCAAAACCGCCGACCACCAAGTTGCCCTGGGCAATGGCGTAGACGTTGCCGTCGATACCTTTGAGCGGCGTCATCAGCAAGGTGCCACCGCGCAGGCTCTTGGAGTTACCCATGGACGACACGGTGATGTCCACCACCTGCCCCGGCTTGGCAAACGCGGGCAGATCGGCGCTGATTGACACCGCTGCGACGTTCTTCAACTGCACGTTGCCCGAGCCTGGCGGTACCTTGATGCCGAACTGCGAGAGCATGTTGTTGAAGGTTTGCAGGGTGAACGGCGTCTGGGTGGTCTGGTCACCCGTGCCGTTAAGCCCCACGACCAGGCCATAACCGATCAACTGGTTGGAGCGCACGCCGGAAATACTGGCGATGTCCTTCAGGCGCTCGGCCTGGGCCACAGCACTCAAGGCCAGCAAAAGCGCCATCGCCATCAGCAGTTTGAACTTCAAAATGGCCACCTAGAAAGGGAACAGCGGGCTGAGGAAGAAGCGGTCGAACCAGCCCGGCTGGCTCGCATCGGCAAACGAACCGGTGCCCGAGTAGGTAATGCGTGCATCGGCAATGCGCGTCGACGGCACGGTGTTATCGGTGGAGATGTCATCGGCGCGGACCATGCCGGCGATGCGCACCAGCTCGTCGCCGGTGTTGAGGGTCATCCACTTTTCACCGCGCACGGCAATGATGCCGTTGGGCAATACATCGGCGACGGTCACGGTGATCGAACCGGTCAGGCTGTTGCCCTGCCCGGCCGCGCTCTTGCCGTTGGTGGCGCGGTCGCCGCTGTAGCCGGCGTCCAGGCTCAGGTCACCACTGCCCAGCGGGTTGTTGGTGTTGAGGCCGCCGCCGAACAGCGAAGTCAGGCCGATGCTGGTCTTGCTGTTTTTGCCGATCTGCGAGTTGGCGTTCTTGCTGGCCTGGGTCTTCTCGTTCAGGGTGATGGTGATGATGTCACCGACCCGGAACGCCTTGCGGTCGCTGTACAGGTTCTGCTCGAAACCGGCCTGGTAGATCGAGCCATTGTTGGCCGCCGCCGGCAGCGGTGTGCGTGGCAACACCGGCGCGTAGTACGGGTCATTGGGCTTTGGCGTAGGGGCGACACAGCCCGCAAGCACGGCGATCCCACTCAATGCCAACACACAAACATAGCGATTCATGACCCTAACCTCACGGTGTTGCAGGCACCCTCAAGGGCGCCCCATAGACTTGATTACAGATTCTGCGTAACGAACGAAAGCATCTGGTCGGCGGTGGAAATCACCTTGGAGTTCATCTCGTAGGCGCGCTGGGTGGTGATCATGTTGACCATCTCCTCAACGGTGCTGACGTTGGAGGTTTCCAGGGTGCTTTGCAGCGTGGTGCCGAAGCCGTTCAAGCCAGGGGTGCCGATTTGCGGCGCGCCACTGGAGGCGGTTTCCAGGAACAGGTTGTTGCCCATGGCCTGCAGGCCGGCCGGGTTGATGAAGTCGGCGGTTTGCAGGTTGCCGATCACCTGGGACGCTGGGTTGCCAGCGACGGTGATGGACACGGTGCCGTCGTTGCCGACGGTGAAGGTCTTGGCGTCGGGCGGCACCACGACAGCAGGCTCCAGGGCGAAACCGTTGGCGGTCACGATCTGGCCGTTGGAGTCCAGGTGGAAGGTGCCGTCACGGGTGTAAGAAGTGGTGCCATCCGGTTGCAGCACTTGAAAAAAGCCCCGGCCGTTGATCGCCATGTCCAGGGGCTGGCCGGTTTGCTGCAGGTTGCCGGCGCTGAAGTTTTTCTGGGTGCCGACGATCTGCACACCGGTACCCAGTTGCAGGCCCGACGGCAGTTCGCTGTCCTGGGTCGATTGGGCGCCCGGTTGCTTCTTGATCTGATAGAGCAAGTCCTGGAACTCGGCGCGGTCACGTTTGAAGCCCGTGGTCGACACGTTTGCCAGGTTGTTGGAAATGGTCGTCAGGTTGGTGTCCTGGGCGGACAGGCCTGTCTTGGCAACCCATAGAGCCGGAAGCATGCTGTTCTCCTTCGTGCGCCGGATGGTTGGCGCTGCGTTGCAAATTAGTTAATGGGCTTGGATCAGCTCATCTGCATGACGCGCGTCATGGCCTGGTCGTCTTCTTTAGCGCTGTTCATCATCTTGATGTGCAGCTCGAACTGCTTGGCCAGCGCCAGCACTGCGGTCATTTCTTCCACGGCATTGACGTTGCTCGCCTGCAGGAAACCCGAGGTCAGCCGCACGTTCGCGTCAGCCTGGGCCGGTTGGCCATCCTTGGTGTGGATGGTGCCGTCCAGGCCCTTGGTCATGTTCTTGAGGTCAGGCTGGACCATCTTGATACGGTCCACTTCCGCCATCACCCGCGGGCCTTCGCCCATGGCGCGGATACTGATAGTGCCGTCCGAACCCACTTCGATTTTCTGCTGGGGCGGCACGGCGATCGGGCCACCGTTGCCCATGATCGGCATACCGTTGCCGGCCCGCAGCACGCCCAGGGCATCCACGTTCATGCTGGCGCTGCGCACGTAGGCTTCGCCGCCATCGGGGGTCTGCACCGCCATCCAGCCGTCGCCGCTGACGGCTACGTCCAGGTCGCGGCCGGTCTCGATCATCGCGCCCGGTGAAAAGTCGGTAGCCGGACGTTCGGTCATGGCAAACGCCCGCGCCGGAAAGCTGTCACCGAACACCGGCATCGAACGCGCCTGTTCCAGGTCGCGCTGGAAGCCGTTGGTGGAAATGTTCGCCAGATTGTTGGCATGGGCCTTCTGCGCCAGTGCATTCTGGCTGGCGCCGGTCATTGCCACATAAAGGTACTTGTCCACGCTCTATCCTCTTTCTGACGGACGCTTGCCGCCCACCGCTGTACTGAGGAGGCTTAAGCAATTTGCGAACCAACTTTTTAAAAGAGGCGCAAATCCAGGCGCGGCGGGGGTTTCGTGGAGGTATGTGAAATTGGTAGGGGAGAAACAGTCGAAAAAACGGCGGACTACTGCCGCCTGCGGCAAACACCGGCCTTAAATCCGGTACAGATCAAAGCCGGCTTGCCTGCGATAGCGTTGGTTCAGTGACAGACTCATTGACTGACATGCCGCCATCGCGGGCAAGCCCGCTCCCACAGGGGATTGATGCCGGGCGCTGATGCCGTGGGCAATACCCAACCAATGTGGGAGCTGGCTTGCCTGCGATAGCGGTGGTTCAGTCACAAATTCATTGACTGACACGCCGCCATCGCGGGCAAGCCCGCTCCCACAGGGGATTGATGCCGGGCGCTGATGCCGTGGGCAATACCCAACCAATGTGGGAGCTGGCTTGCCTGCGATAGCGGTTGGGCGGGCACTGATATGCCAACTGACAGTCCGTTATCGCCGGCAAGCCAGCTCCCACCGTTTTAACTACGATCAGCCTTGAGCACTTCGTAATCACGCAGTTTGTTGGCAATGGTGGTGTGCGACACCCCCAGGCGCTTGCCCAACTGGCGACTGCTCGGGTGTTCGGCGTACAGGCTTTCCAACACCGCCTTCTCAAAGCGCCCGACGATATCCTCCAGGCTACCCTCCAGGGAAAAATCGCCCAGCGGCTGACGCACGCCATAATCCGGCAACCGAATATGCTCAACCTTGACCGTACCGCCCTCACACAACGACACCGCCTGGAACAGCACGTTTTCCAGCTGCCGCACATTGCCCGGCCAATGGTAGTGGCTGAGCTTGTCCATGGCCGCAGGTGCCAGCTTGGGCAGTGGGCAACCGATCTGCCGGCTGGCCTGGTCGAGAAAGTGCTCGACCAACGGCGCAAGGCCATCCAGGCATTCGCGCAACGGCGGGATATGCAACGACAGCACATTCAGCCGATGATAAAGGTCCTGACGAAACTCACCCCGGGCGCAGAGTTCCGACAAATCTACCTGGGTCGCGCAGATCACCCGCACGTCCAGGTACACCTCTTCATCACTGCCCACCCGGCGAAAACAACCGTCCTGCAGAAAGCGCAGCAGCTTGACCTGCAAGCGCGCGCTCATTTCTCCCACGCCATCCAGAAACAAGGTACCGCCCGCCGTCAGCTCAAGCAGGCCCAACTTACCTTCCGCCCGCGCCCCTTCAAATGCGCCGGGGCCATAACCAAACAGTTCGGTCTCGGCCATCGACTCGGGCAACCCCGCGCAGTTGAGCGCCATCAACGGCGACTGCCCGCGCGGGCTGGCCAAGTGGCAGGCCCGGGCCAACAGCTCCTTGCCGGTGCCGGTTTCGCCTTCTATTAATAGTGGCGCATCCAGCGGCGCCATGCGCCGCGCTTCACGCACCACTGCGGCCATGACCTTGGAGCTCTGGAAGATGCTGTCGAAACCGCGCAGCTCTTGCTTGCGCACGTTATAGATACGCTCACCGACCCGGTCGGCACGGTGCAGGGTGAGCACGGCGCCGGCCATGGCTTCACTGTCATCGTGCTCGGAGGATTGCAGGGGCGCGATGTCCGCCAGAAATACGTCACCCTTGACCTTGACCCGCAGGCCATTGATTCGCGATTTGCTGGCGCGCACCAGTTCCGGCAGGTCGAAATCCTCGGCGTAACGCGACAGGGGAATCCCCGGCACTTCATCTACCCGTACGCCAAGCAACTGCGCCGCCGCACGGTTGGCGGCCACGATGGAGCCGCCCATATCAATGGACAGCACCGGGAATTCCAGGGCGCCGAGCAATGCGTTGAGTTCCATATGCCGCCGCTCGCTGGGCATCAGCCCTACCCGCTTGACCCCGAACACTCCGGCAATCGCCTCGAACTGCGGGCGCAACGCCTGGAACTGCATGTTCACCAGGTTGGGGCAGAACAGGTAGATGGCATTGCCGTGCTCGCCGCCGACTTCGCCCTTGGCGACGTTGACGCCGTACTCCACCAGCAGGTTGAGGATGTCCCGCAGGATGCCGATGCGGTTTTGGCAGTGCACTTTGATACGCATGGAAAGACTCGAAAAGGGAGTAGACGCCGCGGCTTTTTGTCGCTGGGCGCAGATAGTCGTCAAGATTATGTGACAGCGCGGTGGCTTTTCCCAGCCCATAGCTGCGACTAGCGGGCCTGTCGTAACGAATACTTTACGATAATCGGTAATTTTTCCTACACCAGTCCGTTAAGGCTGATGGAATCCGGCGCCTATCCGGTTATCAATAGGAGCATCCCAGGACATAACAAGAACGAATGCCTAGCAGGAGAGCCGTATGAAGCAGACGCACTACGTGGCCCGCGAGCCCGATGCGCAAGGTTTTATCCACTACCCGCCAGAAGAACATGCGGTGTGGAACACCCTGATCACTCGCCAATTGAAAGTGATCGAGGGCCGCGCCTGCCAGGAATACCTGGACGGTATCGATAAGCTCGGCCTGCCTCTGGACCGCATTCCCCAGTTGGGCGAAATCAACAAGGTGCTGGCCGACACCACCGGCTGGCAAGTCGCCCGCGTGCCGGCGCTGATCCCCTTCCAAACCTTTTTTGAATTACTGGCCAGCAAGCAGTTTCCGGTGGCGACTTTTATTCGCACCCGTGAAGAATTGGACTACCTGCAAGAGCCGGATATTTTTCACGAGATCTTTGGCCACTGCCCGCTGCTGACCAACCCCTGGTTCGCTGAATTCACTCACACCTACGGCAAGCTCGGCCTGGCGGCCACCAAGGAGCAACGGGTGTACCTGGCGCGCCTGTACTGGATGACTATCGAGTTCGGCCTGGTGGACACGCCCCAGGGCCGGCGTATCTACGGTGGCGGCATTCTGTCGTCGCCTAAAGAAAGTGTGTATTGCCTGTCGGACGAGCCCGAGCACCAGGCCTTTGATCCGCTGGAAGCGATGCGCACCCCCTATCGCATCGACATCCTGCAACCTTTGTACTTCGTATTGCCCGAGCTCAAGCGCCTGTTCGACGTGGCGCAGGAGGACATCATGGGTATGGTGGAGCGCGGTATGCAGTTGGGTCTGCACGCACCGAAATTCCCACCCAAGCCCAAAGCCGCGTGAACCTTGCGTTTTAAGGCCAGGTGAGTCTGTTCCCTGGCCCCGCGTTGCTTTAGGGTAACGCCACTGACCTTCAATCATTCGAATTCAGGACACCTTCCATGACCACCTTGAACCAAGCCCACTGCGAAGCCTGCCGCGCCGATGCCCCGCAAGTCAGCGATGAAGAACTGCCGGTGCTGATCAAGCAGATCCCTGACTGGAACATCGAAGTGCGCGACGGCGTGATGCAGCTGGAAAAGGTTTTCCTGTTCAAGAACTTCAAATTTGCCCTGGCTTTCACCAACGCCATGGGTGAAATCTCCGAAGCCGAAGGCCATCACCCAGGCCTGCTCACCGAGTGGGGCAAAGTCACCGTGACCTGGTGGAGCCACTCCATCAAGGGCCTGCACCGCAACGACTTCATCATGGCCGCGCGCACCGACGAAGTGGCCAAGACCGCCGAGGGCCGCAAGTAATGCATTTCGATGCCATCGACCGCGTGCCCGGCGACCCGATCCTAGGGCTGATGGACCTGTATACCCAGGATGCCAACCCGAACAAGTTCGACCTGGGCGTAGGGGTCTATAAAGACGACCAAGGCCTGACGCCGATTCCTCACTCGGTGAAACTGGCGGAACAGCGCCTGGTCGACACGCAAGTGACCAAGACCTATATCGGTGGCCATGGCGATGCAGCCTTCGGCAGCCTGATCAGCCAACTGGTGCTAGGCGCCGACTCGGCCTTGCTGCGTGACCGCCGCGCTGGCGCCACACAAACCCCAGGCGGCACCGGCGCCCTGCGCTTGAGTGCCGACTTTATCGCCCACAGCCTGCCGGGCCGTGGCGTGTGGCTGAGCAACCCGACCTGGCCGATCCACGAAACCATTTTTGCCAAGGCCGGGCTCAAGGTCAGCCATTACCCTTACGTGGGCAGCGACAACCGCCTGGATGTGACGGCGATGCTGGCAACCCTGTCCAGCGTGCCCAAGGGCGACGTGGTATTGCTGCACGCGTGCTGCCATAACCCGACCGGCTTTGACCTGTCCCAGGATGACTGGCGCCAGGTGTTGCAGATCGTGCGTGAACGCCAGTTGCTGCCGCTGATCGACTTCGCCTACCAGGGCTTTGGCGATGGCCTGGAGCAGGACGCCTGGGCGGTGCGCCTGTTTGCCGCCGAGCTACCGGAAGTGCTGATCACCAGTTCGTGCTCGAAAAACTTCGGCCTGTATCGCGACCGCGTGGGTGCATTGATCGTGTGTGCGGCGGATGCTGAAAAGCTCACCGATGTGCGTAGCCAACTGGCGAATATCGCTCGCAACCTGTGGTCGACACCGCCGGATCACGGTGCCGCCGTGGTGGCGACCATCCTCGGTGATGCACAGTTGAAAAAGCAGTGGAGCGAGGAAGTCGAGGCCATGCGTTCGCGGATCGCCCATTTGCGCGCAGGATTGGTGGAAGCGCTTGCACCCCATGGCCTGGCCGAGAAATTCGCACATATCGGCGCGCAGCGTGGGATGTTTTCCTATACCGGCTTGAGTGCCGAGCAGGTCAAGCAACTGCGCGAGAAGCACAGTGTGTATATGGTCAGTTCGGGGCGGGCTAACGTGGCTGGGGTTGATGCAACGAGGCTGACGTTGCTGGCTCAAGCCATCGCCGACGTCTCCAACTGAAGCAACAGGATTAACTGTGGGAGCTGGCTTGCCTGCGATGGCGGTGGTTCAGTTGCAGATTAATTGCCTGACCCGCCGCCATCGCGGGCAAGCCCGCTCCCACATTTGAATCGTGGGGTGTCAGGTAGATCAGCGTCGGCTGTCAGGCCGTCACGGGAGCAAGCTCCCTCGCCACAGGTTCAGCCAGCGACCATTTCGGCCTTTAGCATTGCTTCTTTGGCCTGCGCATCCGCCAACCGATACAACTCGATATGCCCATCCCAGTGCTCGATCAAGGCCGTGCACGACTCCACCCAATCCCCGCAGTTGAGGTAATCCACCTCGCCCACCTTGCGAATCTCGGCATGGTGAATATGCCCGCACACCACCCCGTGCAATTCCCGCTTGGTCACCTCGTGGGCAATCGCCTCTTCGAAATCGCTGATAAAACTCACCGCCGTCTTGACCTTGTGTTTCAGGTACGCCGACAGCGACCAATAACCGTAGCCATACCGCGCACGCCAGTGGTTCAGCCAGCGGTTCAGCGTCAGGGTGAATTCGTAGGCCGAGTCGCCGAGGAAAGCGAGCCAGCGGTGATAGCGCGTGATCACATCAAACTGGTCGCCATGAATCACCAGCAAATGGCGGCCATCGGCGGTGACGTGCACAGCCTCATCGACCAATTGGATATTGCCCAGGATCAGCTTGGAATAGCGACGCAGGAACTCGTCATGGTTGCCGGTGACATAGATCACCTCGGTGCCACGCTTGGCCATGGTCAGCAAGCGGCGGATCACGTTGGTGTGGGCTTGAGGCCAATACATGCCGCCGCGCAGTTTCCAACCGTCGATGATGTCACCGACCAGGTAGACCTTGTCGGCGTGGTAGCCCTTGAGAAAGTGCGAAAGGTGTTCGGCCTGGCAATCCCGAGTGCCCAGGTGCACGTCGGAAATCCACAGGGTTCGCACCCGTTGCTTGCGGCTGGGCTTGGTGAACTCGGCACGGGTCATGGGCATCCCTCGACGCTGTTTTGGCGAGCTTGCGCCTTGGCGATTAATAGCCCATGACAAGCGTGCGTCAGTCTGATGACAGCGCCTGCGGCCCGCCAAGCGTTGTAGACTGACGGCTTGCCGCCCTGGAGACCGCGATGAGCCCGACCCTCACGCTACGCCACTACCTCGAAGCGCCCATTGCCCACAGCCATGACCATGCGCAGTTGGTGTTCGGCCTTTCCGGGCACCTGGAGCTGGAGGTCGATGGCCGTGGCAGCCAGGTACGCGAAAGCAGCGTGATGGTGCTGCCCTTCTCCGCCCACCACGCCTGCATCAGCCGCGATGGCAGCCGCTGCCTGGTGCTGGATGTGCCGACCGAGCACTGGGTGGTGCAATCCTTGGGCGAACATGCCGATGCCAGCCGCCGCTTGCTCGACCAACCCGCGCGCCTCGCGCTGGATGCTCGGCAACACCAACTGGTGCAGTGGCTGGCACAAAGCCCGGTGCACGACCCGCTGATCGTCCAGCAAGGCGCTGTGTTGTTACTGGCCAGCCTCAACCACCCTCAGGCTCAACCGCTGCCTGGCCGGCGTCTGCCTTATGCCGCGTTCAATAGCCATATCGAGCGCCATGCGGCGCGTCCGCTCCAGGTGGCCGACCTGGCGCGGATTGCCGATTTGTCCGTGCCGCGCCTGCATGCGCGGTTCATGGCGGAGTGCGGGCAAACGCCGATGGACTATCTACGCAGTCGCCGCTTGCACTTGGCGCTCAGGCTTTTACGCGAAACCTCCCTACCCATCGGCGAGATTGCCGAGCGCGTCGGCTACGCCTCGCAAAGTGCATTTTGCGCGGCCATGCTTCGGGCGTTTGGCGCCTCGCCCGGTGCATTGCGTCGAGCGGGCTAGCAAGAGTCTTGCGCTAAAAATCACCCCACCCGCGACAGACG